>JAICTB010000195.1 GCA_025936595.1 Thermoleophilia bacterium
ACGCCGCGGCAGGCGAAGGGACTGGAGTTCGACCACGTGGTCGTCGTCGAGCCCGGGCTGATCGACCTACGCGAGCTGTACGTCGCGCTGAGCCGGCCGACGAAGACACTCGTCGTGCTCCACGCGCAACCGCTCCCCGCAGAGCTCGTGCGTTAGCTCAGGTAGTAGACGAGGAGCGAGACGCCGAGCGCGAGCCCGACGATCACCGACAGCGCGAGCATGATCAGGCCGAGCACGATCGGCAGCGTCGCGGGCTCGTAGCCCTCCCGGGCGATCGCTTCCAGATGGTGCTCCTCTGCGATCACCTTCTCGACGAATGTGGTCATGCAACCACCACGTCGAACCTATTCCCCGAGGGGTCGCTCTGCACACCTCCCAGCCGGTCGAGCACACGTTCGCGCTCCGTGTCGTCCGGCACCACGACCGTGAAGTGCCGCAGCGACGCAGTTCCGTCGGGCGCCGGCGGCGCGCCGCGGCTCTCCCACGTGTTCGCGCCGAGATGGTGGTGATAGCCGCCCGCGCTGAGGAATGCGGCCTGGTCGCCGAGCTGCGTGATCAGGTCGAACCCGACGACGTCGCGGTAGAACGCGACCGTGGTGTCGACGTCCGCAACGCGCAGGTGCACGTGGCCCATCGTCGTCCTCGCAGGCAGCTCGACCGCCGGCTCCTCGTTCGCCGCGAGCAGGTCGTCGACGTCGAGCGGCCAGGTCCCGATCTGCTGAGGATTGTCGCCCCACACCGAGCGCGGGCGGTCGGCGTAGATCTCGATCCCGTGGTGGTCCGGGTCGCGCAGGTAGAGCGCCTCGCTCACGTAGTGGTCGGACGCGCCCGTCAGCGAGACCCGGTCGCGCACCGCGTGCCGCAGCCAGGCCGCCAGGTCGGCCCGCTCCGGAACGAGGAGCGCGAAATGGAAGAGGCCGGTGTAGCCGTCGGCCGCCCGCGCACCCGGCTCCTCGACGAGGTGCAGGAGCTCCGCGCCGTCCGCGCCGAGACTCGCCTCCCCGCCGCCCGACTCGAGCACCTGCAGGCCGATCGAGGTGCGGTAGTAGTCGAGCGAGCGCTCGAGGTCGGACACCGTCAGATGCACGGCGCCGACGTGTGTCGCAGGCGCGATCGCCATGCGCGAACCCTACGTGCGCACGGGGAGGAGCGGCAGCCGCCCGGCCGCTCCTCCCGAGCCGCGCGCTTCAGGCGGCGAGCGCGATGTCGAGGATCTCGCCGGTAAGAAACTCAGCAGCAGCAGCTACGAGACGACGCGGTACACCTGGAACACCTCGGCGTACTCGCGGTTCACGTTCGTGCCGTGCGTGCGGGCGACGTTCCAGACGTACTCGCTGTTCGCGTAGCGCCGGTGCTGTTGCGACGCGTACTTCGCGAGCGCCTCGACCTTCCGCTCGACGTGGCGCTGCTCGAGCGCGAGATACGCCTGGTAGGAGAAGTCGAAGTTGTTCCAGGGAATCTCGTAGCCGAGGATCGTCGTGCGCTTGAACGCGCGCAGGCCCTCGCTCGCGATCGTCTGATGATCCTGGTGGACGTCGTGTACCGACGGCTGGAACACGCAGTCCGGCTTCCAGTCGTTCCAGATCTCGATCAGCAGCTCGAGGATCTCCTGGCGGTGCTGCGGGAACGTGCGCACGTCGAAGTCGTGCACCGTCAGATTCTCCGGCGGGATGCCGAGCTCCGCCGTCGCCTCGCGCACCTCGCGCGCAAGCGTGTCCGGTGCGAATCCGTCTGGGAGCGAGCGCGTGGCGATCGAGAACGCCACGTAGCGCACGTCGGCGCCGGCCTCGACGAGCCGCGCCATCGTGCCGCCGCAGCCGAACTCGCCGTCGTCGGTGTGCGGAGCGAGAACGAGCGCGCGCTTGACCCCGTCGATCACGAGCGCGTTGCCATCCGTTTCGTCATTCCGGGAGAAGGTTGAATGCCGCTCGATGCCTGGGCTTCACGGCAGCGAAATGGCGACTCGGCTGGGGCACACGCGAGATGAGCATCGTCATCGATATCCGCGACGGCGTAGAGCGGCCCCGAGTCAACGACCGCGAGCACGATCCCATTCGGCTGCCAGGATCTCTTCGACATCCTGCGACGTCGACCGCTGCCCGCTTGCGCCCAGCGCGGCGAAGGGCAGCTGACGAGTCGTTCCTCCGACGTTGAGATGAGCCTCGAGGGCTTCGCGTGTGAGTGCGGAGACGGAAATCCGCCGACGATCCGCCGCACGGCCAAGTGCCTTCGCCAGCTCATCCGGAAGAGAGACTGTTGTGCGCTTCATAGGTGCATACTAGAAGTCGCTACGGCTCGACCTCCCACCGCCGCGCGCCTACGACGACGAGTGCGAGCAGGCCCCAGAACGTCGGGTCTTCGAAGAGGGCGTTGTAGAAGAGGCTGTGCACGAGGATCGCGACCAGGGCTAGTCCGAACGCGAGCCGGGCCGTTCCCTCGAAGGCCGGGCCGAGGCGGCGGAACGCGGTGCGCAGCGCGACCACCACGAGCCACGCAAAGAGCGCGAGGCCGACGAAGCCGGTCTCGGCCGCGACGGTGACCGGCGTCGTGTGCGACGCGGCGGCCTTCGGCTCCTTTCCGCGCAGGTGCGCGATGTCCGCGTACGCGCGGCGGAAGCCGCCGACGCCGACGCCGAACACGGGATGGTGCACCGCGACCTTCGCCCCCTTCGAGACGAGCGTCGAGCGGCCGCTCGTGATGTGCGAGAGCGAGGCCTTGTGCCTGACCGCCGGCGATGCTGCGACCGCCAGCGCGCAAACCACAACGATCGCGCCCACCAGCCACAGGCTGCGCCGCCGCCACGCGAGGATCGCCGCGAGCGTCACGGCGACACCGAGCGCGACGAAGCTCGACTGCGAGAACGAGGGGAGCATCCCGACCCACGTAATCCCGAGCGTCAGCGTCGCCGCGATCTTCCACAGCGGGTCGCCGCGCCGCGCGAGCACGACGACGAGGCTCGCGAGGATCGCGACGACGAGGAAACGCCCGTAGATCGACGGGTCGTAGAACACGGAGTTGACGCGGTAGAACCAGCCGCTCGGCGCGTACGCGTTGTCGACGCGCACCTTCGGGTTCCAGAAGATGTTGCGCGTCTCGTACTGCACGATCCCGATCACCGCGAAGATCAGCCCCATCAGCGCGAGCTGCACGTAGAGCGTCAGCACCCAGGCGCGCGACCACACGAGCCGCGCGAGCGCGACCGCGATCAGCCCGAACGGCAGCACGAAGAAGAGGAGCTCGATCGAACCCTGGCGCACGTCGTTCGTCCAGAGCAGCGACACGCCCTCCCATGCGACAAACGCGCCGACGGGCCACGCGAGCGGGCCGAGCTCCCGCGCGTGGTTGCCGTCGTCGCCGTAGAGCTGCCAGGCGAGCGCGAGCGCCGCCACGGCGACGACCGCGTACAGCGGCAGCAGCAGGTTCGCCTGCGTCGAGCCGACGTGGACCGGGATGCGCGCCGGCACGCAGGCGAGCGTCGCGAGCGCGAGGAGCCACGGCACGCGCACGACGATCCAGGCGCCGGCGGCGGCCGCGATCACGCCGAACACGGCCGCGGCGGCGAGCAGCCGGTGGTGCCCGTGCGGCGCGAGGTACGCGACGAGCCCGGCGCAGCCGAGCGCCCACGCGACGAGCCCCGCGACGCGCGCATCGCGGCGCGTTGCCACGATCAGGAGCGCGAGCCCGAGCCCGCCGACGGCACCCGCCGCCTGCGCGACGCCTCCGCTCACGCGACCACCACGGCGCACTTCGCGGCGTGCCCGGCGGCGTAGACGAAGAGGTGGTAAACGCCCGCCGAGCGCGGCGCGCGGAACCGCAGCGTTCCGCTCCGCTCGACGCCGGAGCGGCCGTTCAGCCGCCACTGCACGCTGGGCGCGTCGGTCGAGACCCGGATCGCGAACCGGCCCCCGGGCCGCACGACGACGCGGTCGCGCGCGAGCACGACGTAGCGCACCTGCGCGATCGCAAACGGGAAGCCCTTCGCGACGTTCCCGGCCGTGTCCTGCGCGGAGACGGAGAGCACGTAGCGGCCGGGGGCGGCGGGGTGGCCGTTCGGCTTGCCGTTCCAGACGAGCTCGCCGGTCTGCTTGCGCCTGAGCGTGAACAGCACCTGCTTGCCGCGCAGCAGGAGGATGGCGTGCGCGGGCTCGTCGATGCGGTACTGGACGGTGAACGTGTCGTGGTTGCCGTCGCCGTCGGGCGAGATGATCGGGTACTGCGGATGGCGGACGGTGATCTTCGGCGGGGTCGTGTCGATGCGGATCGGACTCGGTAGGACGAACGTGCGGTGCGGGAGGCGGACGACCGGCCTGTAGGTGCCGTCCGGCGCCGAGATCCCGTTGTCCGACGCGCCGTCCCAGACGAGGTCGATCTTCGACCCGGCGCGGTAGCTCCGCCGGCGCAGAAGCGTCCGCACCCTGTCCCCCGCACCGTTCTCGACCCACACCTCGATTCGCTCGGCCTTCCGCAGGCGGAACGAGATGCCGGCGACGCGCTTCGACGCATCA
>JAICTB010000136.1 GCA_025936595.1 Thermoleophilia bacterium
GAGCCCACCTAGCGCATGCCAGAGGGTCCAGTAGCCTTTGGTGATCTCAGCGCCAGCGCGCTTGCGTCCTGGGGCGCCTTGCTCGCGCGGGAAGGGCAATATTCCAGCCCCTTCCTGGCTCCGGAATTCTCCAGAGCCGTGAATCACGTTTCGGGGAATGTTTTCGTGGCTTCACTCGGCCGGGGCGGCGATCTGGCTTTTTTTCCGTTCCAGCGCCGCGGTTATATGCCTTCAATCGGGGACAAGGTCGGCGGACGCCTCTCGGATATCTGCGGTTTTATCGGCGGCCCACAAGGCGGGTTCGGCGAATCGGAAATATTGGCGGCCACGCGGCTGTCGGTCTTTTGTTTCGATCATTGGCTGCAACCGGGATGCCCCATCTCTGGCGGCAGAATCGCCGAGACCACGGGAACCATGGTGAATTTCACCGATGCCGAGACGTATTTCTCGAACCTTCGCGCGGTCGATTGAACCTGCACGCCGCCGAAACCGTGTGGGGTATCGAAGCGCTGGTCGTTTCGAGAACAGGCCGACACACCGTGAAGCCCATTTGGAGGACGAACAGACCCTCCCGTTGTCCCGCGTGCACACGCGTACCGCGCCCGAGCTTCCATGGAAAGGAGGGGGTCGACGGTTCGAGTCCGTCAGAGGGCTTGCAGTTATCTCCTGCTTAGACGCTGTCTTTGTTGCCGTGATTGACGGCGACGTGCGTCTTCGACGTCCACGCGGCGTCCACGGTGTGGACGTCGGCGCTGATTCGAGTGGGTGTCGAGGAGCTGGATTGCGTGTTCTCGTCCGTCGCGGGCGAGGTGGCCGTAGTGACGCTCGATCATCGTCAGGCTCGCACCCATATAACGGGAGAGATCGAAGGTGGAGATCCCGGCACGAAGCGCGAAGGTCGCGAAGGTGTGTCGGAGATCGTAGACGCGGCGTCGAGGGTCGATCCCGGCCGCTTCCTGGGCCGGCGCCCAGTGCCGGTTGCGGAAGTTGTGCAGATCGAAGTGGCCGCCCTCGGAAGCCGGAAAGACAAGCGCGCCATGCTCCCGTGGTAGAGCGTCGAGCGCGGCAAGAGCGCGCGCTTGCAGCGGGACTGCACGCATGCTCGCCTCGGTCTTCGGGTACTTGACGCGCCCGTTCCGATAGCTGCGGCGCACGTACACGACCCGCTGCTCACGATCGACGTCTCGCCACTCGAGCGCAAGCCACTCGCCCGGCCGGAGCCCGGTCGCAGCCGCGAACACCACGAGAGGACCGTAGACGCCAAGCTTCGCCGCGACCGCCTCCACCTCCTCCCACGACTCGAACGGTCGCTTCTCCGTGCGACGCCGCTGCGGGTTGTCCACTCCATGCTTTGCCGGGTTGACATCGATCAGGCCCCACTCGACCGCCCGGTTCAGCACCTGACGCAACGCCTGTGTTGCCTCGAAGCGATGGCCAGTCGGAATCGTCATTCGCCAAGCCGCGATCTCCGGCGGGTGCAACTGGCCGAGACGCCGTTCGCCGAACACCCGCACAGACTTCGCCAGCAGCCAACGAAGCTTGTCGACCGTCTCCGGCTCGCCGCCATGCTGGCGAAGGTAGACATCGACGAACTCCTGCAAGGTCGGCGTCTCGACGAGGCCGCGTTCTCGGCGCAAGCGCTCGAGCGCCCGCTCGAGCGCTTCCACCGCTGCCTGTTCAGTCGCGAAGCCACCACGCTGAACACGCCGCGCACCACGACCGCCTACGCGGTAGCGATACGCCCATCGCGTCTCGCCCCCGCTCCCGGAGGCGAGCTGGAATACCTGTCCCTGTTGCTGCATCAAGGGTCACTCCTTTCGAGCCGACCCCCTCGCCGAGATGCTGCCCGGGACAACCCAAAGTGATCCCCACCCGCCACGAAGAACGCCGCCTCACCTCATGGGCGTACCGTGTGGTCGGGCTCGATCTTCCACCAGGGTGATCCAGGCTCAGCTCGAGAGGGAGCCCGACACGAAGCTCTGCGCCACGGCGGACGAGAGATGACTACATGGTCATCGGCGACATCGATCGGGGATTTCGACGGCCGCGCGCTCATCTCCAGATGAGACGCTGCGTTGCCGCATCGGGGCTGAGAAATGCAAGCAGCTCTTGTGCTTCTTTGCGGATGTCGGCGCGTTGCTGGCGCGAGATGTGAGTGCGAGCGTTGATCTCGAGGGTTGCGTGCGTCTTCTCTCGGGTCAGCTTCCAGGCTCCGGCGAGGAAGCCGTCGGCGAGGAGGGCGCCGCGGTTTCGGAAGGAGCTGTTCCACTGCACGTTGTTGACGATGCGGCTGCGGTCTGCGTGGGAGAGGAAGACGTTGTCGTACTCGGGTAGTAAGCGGACCGGCGCCGGAGTGTCGGATTCGGCGATCACGCCGTCCTCGACGTCGAAGAGGGTGCGGCCGTGCTCGTCCTTGTAGGCACGCAGACAGGGCCGAAGGCGCTCGAGGACGCGTTGGATGTCGGTGAGCCATGACCAAGTGCGAATGTCGGCGGCGGTCGCCGGGCCGAAGACACGCAGGTAGCGAAGGACGAGATCGTCGGCGGTCGCCACCTCGCCGGCACGGTCGTCCAGCCAGGTGGCGAGCGTCGTCACCGTCGGTTGCAGCGTCCGGCCCCAGACGCCGCGCGGCGTGATCTGGACGAGGGGGACGAGGTAGCGGACGGCGTACGCGAGCGCCTTCGCGTCACAGGCGGGCCACTCCGCACCGAGGGCATCGCGAAGTTGCGCGATCGTTCTCGGCTCCTGCTCGAGCAATTCGCTGCCGCCCGCGAGCACCGGCCGAAGATCGACGCCGTCGAGCGCGCGAGCGAAAGGGCTCGACGCGAACGCTCGCTCGAGCATCTGCTGCAGCAGCGGCCGCAGCCGGAGCGCGTCATCGCTGCTGACGAGATGAAGCGTCGAGCGCAGGAACGTCATGCGCACCGCGCGGCGCGCGAGCAGCGCCTCCCCGAGCTCATTCGGGTCGAACGAACGAAGCCGCGACCACAACCCCACGTACGGGTCGAGCGGAACCTGCGCCTGCATCCCGACGAGCCGTTCGACCATGTCGAGTGGATCGGCGTCGACGCGCTCGAGCAGCGACTGGCGCGCGAGCAGCGTTCGGTTGAGGGTGCGCCGGTCGAGCACGGCTTCGGGGTGCGATTCCGGCCGGCTCAACGTAGCGTTCGAAAGAAGGTGCGAACGTCGTCGACGAGCAGGTCGGGCGCTTCCAGGGCGGCAAAGTGGCCGCCTCGTTCGTATTCAGACCAGTGCTCGATCGACCGCTCGGGGTCGAAGGTGTTCCTGACGGTTTCGTCGGCGTCGAAGACTGCCCAGCCCACCCCCACCGGCCCAGGCGCCCAGTCTTCTTCGTCGCCGGCTTCGAAGATGAAGTTGGCTGCGGTCGCACCGCTACCGGTGAACCAGTAGAGGCTGATGTTGGTCAGAAGCCGATCGCGGTCGACGGCGTCCTCGGGGAACTCGTGCTCGAAGTTCGTCCACTCCTGGAACTTCTCGACGATCCAGGCGAGCTGCCCCACGGGTGAGTCCGTCAACGCGTAGGCGAGGGTTTGTGGACGCGTCGACTGGATCTCGAGGTAGCCCTTGCCTTCCCGTTGCACGCGTGCCGCGCGTTCGAGGCGGCGCCGTTGCCGCTCGCTCAACGCCTCGTGCGCTGGTGTGCCGGCTTCGGGCACTTCGATCGGCGGCCCGAAGAAAGCGACGCCGAGCGGATCACTGTTGAGATGGACGCCAACGACTCGGTCGGGATGGAGCCGGCCGAGAGCGTCCGAGACGGCTGAGCCGATGTCTCCGCCCTGCGCTCCGTAGCGGTCATAGCCGAGGCGGTGCATCAACTCTCCCCACAGCGCTGCGGTGCGGCGCGGCTCGCCGCCAGCCTCGAGCACCGGGTTCGAGAAACAGAAGCCAGGAAGCGACGGGACGACGACGTGAAAGGCGTCGGCGGGGTCGCCGCCGTGGCTCGCGGGGTCTGCGAGCGGCCCGATCACGTCGAGGAACTCGACGACCGAGCTGGGATAGCCGTGAGTGAGGACGAGCGGCAACGCGTCGGGCTCGGGCGAGCGGACGTGGAGGAAGTGCACCGTCTGGCCATCGATCGGCGTCGTGTACTGCGGCTGCTCGTTCAGCTGCGCCTCCTGCCGGCGCCAGTCGTAGCCGTCGCGCCAGTACGCGACGAGCTGCCGCAGATAGTCGACCGGCACGCCGCGCCGCCACGGCTCCCCGGGAAGTTGCTGCGGCCAGCGCGTCCGCGCCAACCGGTCACGCAAGTCGTTCAGCTGCGCAGCCGCGATCTCGACGCGGAAGGGACTAATCCCCTCGTTGGGCGTGCTCATCTTTCTGGCTCCTCTCGTGGTTGGGAAGTCGTCAGCGCAGCAACTGGACGGCAAGCAGGGCGGCGGCGAGCGCGCCGAAGACGGTGAAGGCGACGATCCCGTCAGCAGCGCGCCGGGCTGGATGGCCGAGCCGGAAGAGATAGAAGAGCGCGATCGCGAGCACCGCTGCGGCGGCGACCAGGTCGAGCGGCCGCCAGATCAGGCCGGCAATCAGCAGCAGTGCCGCGAGAAGCTTCACGGGCGCGGCCACCATGCGCGCACTACGCGCCGACAGGCCGGTGAAGCGAATCCAGTTCGCAACAGTCCGTCCGCGCCACAGGTTGAGCGGCGCGAAGACGGACTCCGCGATCAAAGGCGCGGAGATGGCGTAGACGGCCAATTTCATCGCTCGGCTCTGCGGAGAGCTGCTGCGATTGCCTCGCCCGGAGTCTCAAGTTTCCAGTGCATCTCAGCTCCTTCCAATCGACTCCCCAGGTGATCAATTCTTCAACGCGTGGCGAGCCCGCGCGATCGCCGCGTCCATTGCGGCGGCCGGTTTGTCGAGGATCGGACCGTGGCCGGGCGCGAGCCGCGCCGCCTCGAGGTCGCGAAGCTTCTGCGCGCTCACGACCACGGTCGGGCGATGCCAGGTGCCCATCACCACGAGCGGGAAGCGAGGGTTCGCGCGCGCCGACGTTTCGATGCCGCCGCGCGTCGAGAAGACGTCGCCGCAATAGAGCGTGCTGTCGCGAGGGTCGAGGAAGGCGACATGGCCGGGTGTGTGTCCCGGGCTCGCGACCACCTCGAGAGACCCGAGCCGGTCACCCTCGGACACGGTCCGGGTCGGGCGCGTCTCACAGCCGCGAAGGTCGCCGCGGATCGGCACCTGCGGTTCGCCCGGATCGAGTGAGAAATCCTTAGCCATCAGCCGCGCATCACGGGCGCCGATGACGACCTCGACGTCGGGCAATTCGCGAACCAACCGGTCCAGGCCGCCGATGTGATCCCCGTGTGCATGCGTCAACGCGATCCGTTTCACCGGAGTCCCCGCGTCGCGCGCCGCAGCCAAAATCTTCTTCGCGCCGCGCGGCAGGGTTGTGTCGACGAGCGTGAACCCGTCTTCCTCGGGAACGAGAAACGCATTCACGAACCCCCATAGCTGGACACGAACCGGCGTCGACATCCCGCCCTCCTGTTTCTGTTCTTGCTAACGCCGTTAGCCATGGTAGGCTAACGGCGTTAGCTTGTCAAGGAGGCGCAGGCGTGACAACGGAGTTGAGCCCGAGGGCCCGCGAGATCGTGGCGGTCGCGCGGCAACTGCTCGAAGAAAAAGGGCCGGCCGGCCTTTCGATGCGCAGGCTCGCGGACCGCGTCGGGATTCGGGCATCCTCAATCTACAAGCATCTTCCGGACAAGCAGGCACTCGAGCACGCGATCGTCTCGACCGTCTTCGAAGAGCTCGCCGACGAGTTCGAAGCGGCTCTCGAGCACGCCGACCCGGTCGGGACCATGGTCGCGATCTATCGCCGCTACGCGAAGGACCACCCGCATCTCTACCGGCTCATGACCGAACAGCCACTGCAACGCGACCTGCTCGTGCCGGGAGTCGAAGAGCGGGCCAGCCTGCCGGCGCGGCTGCTGGTCGGCGACGACCCCGACGCCGGACGCGCACTCTGGGCCTTCGCGCATGGAATGACGATCCTCGAGCTGAATGACCGCTTCCCACCGAGCGCCGACATCGACGCCGCCTGGCGGGCCGGCTTCGACGCGTTCCGCCGCTACGCCGAGAACGCGCAGTGAGCATCGACGTCTTCCTCACGCAGTTCGTCGAATGGGCCGAACACCGCGACGACGTCCACGGCGTGCTGCTCGTCGGCTCGCGTGCTCGCACCGAAA
>JAICTB010000016.1 GCA_025936595.1 Thermoleophilia bacterium
CGATGACGAGCGAAAGGCGTTGCATCCGTCCGCCGCGCCTACCTATGAACAGCGACCCAGGGCATCCATTGAACTGGCGGAGGAACCATGAAGCCCTCGTGTGTCCCGTTTGGCACGACGAGGCGCCAACTGCAACGCACACGGCGACGAGCAAGATCCTCACACCCCTATTACGTCCGGAGCGGCCTACGAGGTTCCGAGTCTCGCTCAATTGCCTCTGAAAGCTCCTAGCCGCCAATTTCACTCGTTTGAGGGAGGTTGGCAATCGTGTTTGTGGAAAAAAGGGAGACGTGCTCGATCGAACTGATCTCATCTACATCGCGATGGTCGTCATGATGGCGGCCGTCACCGTCACGGTCTACGCAAGCCTCCTCGTCACCGCGTAGCGTTCACACGCGCCGATACGCAGCTTCGGACGCCGGAGCACCTCGAACAGGCGCACCGTTGATCCCCGAGCCCGAGCCGGTGACGGCGCACGTAAAACGCCGCGTCCGCGGTTTGCGGTATGAAACGCAGCAGTACTTCGCATGCCCGACCGCCTCCGCCCGCTCTGGAACTTCGACGATCTCGACGCGACCGAGGCTCGCCTCCGCGAGCAGCTGACACAGGAGCCGCACCCCGAGGGGCGCGCCGAGGTCCTGACGCAACTCGCGCGCGTCGAGGGCCTGCGCGGCGACTTCGACACCAGCGAGCAACTCCTGCGCGAAGCCGAATCGCTCGCCTCGGACAGCGAGCTCGCCCGCGTTCGCATCGATCTCGAGCGCGGACGAAAGGTCCGCTCGAGCGGCGACGGTCCGGCGTCAGCTCCGCTCTTCGAGTCGGCGTTCACCCGTGCGGTGGAGAACGAGCTCTACTACCTCGCCGGCGACGCGGCGCACATGGTCGCAATCGCCGTCCCGGAGGCGATGACCGAGTGGACGGAGCGCGGCCTCGCGCTCGCGGATGCGCACGACGACGCGGCGTACTGGGCCGGCCCGCTGCTGAACAACCTCGGCTGGCACCACTACGAGGCGGGCGACTACCAGGCTGCACTCGCGGCGTTCGAGGAGGCGCTCGAGGTACGCGAGCGCGATCCGGCGAACGTCCAGGCGATCGGCTTCGCGAAAGAGGCGGTGGAGAACGCACGCGAGGCGCTTCGCGCCCGATCGGACTGAGTCGTATCATACTGATCAGTATGGCGCTTATCATCCCAAGTTGTATGATACAGAGGAGTATGAGAATCGTCATATGATCTGATATGATCCGCCATGGCCCGGGAAGCAGTCCGCACCACGAACCCTTTCTACTTCGGCGACCTGGCGCTCGACGAAGCCTTCACGGACCGTGCACCAGAGCTCGACGCCCTGAAGAAGGACATGCTCAACGGGCAGAACGTCGCGCTCATTGCTCCGCGCCGCTACGGCAAGTCCTCCCTGGTGCGGCGCGCGTCGCAGGAGCTGGCGGCCGATGAGGGAGTGCTGGTCGCCGAGATCGATCTGATGAAGGCGCCGACCAAGGAGCGGTTCGCGTCCCACCTCGCACGCGCGATTCACGACGATCTCGCATCCACGAGTGAGAAGGCAAAGGAGGGCGTTCTTCGGTTCTTCTCCTCGCTGCGCGTCAAGCCGACGGTGACCTACAACGCCCTCGATGCGTCGTTCAGCTTCAGCTTCTCGAGCACCCACACGAACGACGACATCGACGACACGATCGAACGGCTCCTGGAGCTGCCTGCGCAACTTGCCGCCGAGCAGCGCAAGACCGTCGTCGTCTACTTCGACGAGTTCCAGGAGGTGACGTCCATCGACCCGAATCTCCCGGCGTTGATGCGCGCGATCTTCCAGGAGCAGCCCGACGTCTCGCACATCTATGCGGGAAGCAAGCGCGACATGATGCACCGGCTGTTCAACGCGAAGCAGGAGCCCTTCTACCGCAGCGCAAAGGTGATGGAGATCGGCGTGATCCCCGTCGGGCTCTTCAAGACATTCGTCGAGGAGCGCTTCGACGCCACCGACCGCGGCATCTCCGATGAGGTTGTCGACGACCTGTTGGCGACGACGCGGGGTCACCCGTACGCAACCCAGGAGCTGGCCTACGCCCTGTGGGACGAAGTGCCGGTGGGCCACGCGGCGCTGACGTCGGATCTGGCCCGAGCCCTCGATTCAGTCCTGCGCTCGGAAAACGCGCGCTTCACGCTTCTCTGGGAGACGCTCGCACGATCACGCCGACAGCTTCTGCAGGCGCTCGCCGTCGAGCCCGGTCACGTTCAGTCGACCAAATACATCAACCGGCACGGTCTCCCGGCGGCGACCACGATGCAAAAGGCTGCCGAAGCACTCGTTGCTCGGGAGCTGATCGCCAAGGATGCAGACGGGCAGCACGAGATCGTCGAGCCGTTCCTCGGCGAGTGGGTCAAGCGCTACGCCACGTGACGCCGGAAGGCCCAGCTGCGGGCCTTTCGCATCCGGCGCCGCCGCTACGCCCCGATCGGGAGCTCGCTCAGGTACGTGTGGTGCAGGTCGGGCTCGCACGCGGCGACCGCGGTCACGACGTCCGGGTCGAACTGCGTCGCGCGCGCCTCGATCAGCGTCGTGAGCGCCTCGTCCCAGGAGAACGGCTTGCGATAGGGGCGACGATCGGTCATCGCGTCGAGAGCGTCGGCGACGGAGAAGATCCGGGCCGCGACCGGCGTGTTCGCAGCAGCAGTGGCGTCCGGGTAGCCGTCGCCGTCCCAGCGCTCGTGGTGTGAACGGACGACGTCGAGCCCGGCGCCCTGCAGGAGCGGCACGTGCCCGACGAGGCGCTCGCCGATCACCGTGTGCTGCTCGATGCAGCGCCGTTCCGCGTCGGTCAGTGCGCCCGGCTTGAGCAGCACGCGATCGGGGATGCCGATCTTGCCGACGTCGTGGAGGAGAAAGCCCCACTCGAGCGTCGGGTCGTCGAGCAGCGAGGGGGCGATCTCGAGCGTCAAGCGCGTCGCGTAGGCCGTCACCCGATGCGAGTGGGCGCTCGTTCCCGAGTCGCGCGACTCCAGGGCATCGGCGAGCGCCTCGAGCGTCTGGCGGTAGGCGCCGGTGAGGAGGTCGTGCTGGCGCTCGCCGATGTCGATCAGCCGGCGGAGCTCACCCGCGCCGCTCGCGTCGTGATGCTCGAGCGGTGCGATCCCCGCCAGGCGCTGGACCGTCGACAGGAGCATCAGCGGCTCGAGCGGCTTGTGCAGAAACGCGTTCGCGCCCGCGGCGACCGCCTGCCTCCCCGCGTCCTCGGAGCCGCTGATCGCGACGATCGGAACGCGCTTCGTGCGCGGGCTCTCCCGCAAGCGCTCGCAGTAGAACACGCCGTCGACACCCGGCAGGCCGATGTCGAGCACGATCACGTCCGGCACGGCGTCCACGAGGGAACGCTCGGCCTCGATCACGTGGTGCGCCTCGACGACCTGCATCCCCTCGAGCTCGAGCGCGACCCTGAACATCTCGCAGAGGAGGAGGTCGTCGTCGACGACCAGAACACGAATCAAACGACGGTGCGGCACTCCGTTCGCTCCTTCGGTTTCCCATCCACCCGGGCGCCGGTGCGCCCCTCACCCGCTCTTTCTCGACAGCCACACGACGCGGCTTGAACGGCAACAGAAAGCAGGTTTCAGCAGGAAAGAGCGGCTCAGGCTCGGCAATCCTGTCGGCGTTTCTCGCCCACCGATCACTCGAACGGGGGAGGGCCTGCGGCGGCGACCGCCGTTTGCCCGCGCCCGCGGCGGAGAGACTGCCGCCATGGTGATCCGCCTGGCCGCCGTCTGCCTGGCCTACGTTGCCTACCGCGCCTGGCGGCACCGCCCACCCGCCGTGTCGCGGGCGACGGAGACCCTGTATCGGGACGCGTCTCCTTCGCCGCGGATGATGGAGCACGTCGGCGCGGCGACAGCTCCGAGCGAAGAGGTCGCAACGGAGTTGTTCAGGAACACGTAACACCCGGCGCCGTGACCAGGTCTAGCGTCTCGACACCATGCCGCAGGCCGCCGAGAAGACCGTTCTGATCGTCGACGACGAGCCGATCGTCAGAGACGTCGTCGCGCGCTACCTGAACCGCGACGGCTTCCGCACGCTCGAGGCCGGAGACGGCGACGTCGCGCGCGAGCTGATCAACGCGCGCGCGCCGACGCTCGTCGTGCTCGACGTGATGCTGCCGGGCACCGACGGCCTGACCCTCTGCCGCTGGATCAGAGCGCGCGGCGACCTGCCGGTGATCATGCTGACCGCGCGCGGCGAAGAGGCCGACCGGATCGTCGCGCTCGACCTCGGCGCCGACGACTACGTCACGAAGCCCTTCTCGCCGGGCGAGCTCGCGGCACGCGTCAGATCCGTCCTCCGGCGCACGAGCCCGGCGGCGATCGGCGCGCGGCGCCTCGAGTTCGCGAGCCTCGCGATCGATCCGACGACGCGCGAGGTGACGCGCGACGCGCGCCCGCTCCGGCTGACGGCGAAGGAGTTCGACCTGCTCTTCTTCCTCGCCTCCAACCCGAGGCAGGTCTTCTCCCGCAGTCAGCTGATGAGTCGCGTGTGGGGCTACGAGGCGGCGCTCGACACCGGTACGGTCACCGTCCACATCCGGCGCCTGCGCGCGAAGATCGAGGTCGACGCGGCGCGGCCGGTGCATCTCGAGACGGTGTGGGGCGTCGGCTACCGGTTCTCGCCGTGACCTACTTCGCCCTGGTCGTCGCACTCTCGACGCTCGGCGCCGGCCTCGCCGGGACGTTCCTGCTTGGTCTGCTGCCCACCGTGCGGCTGCAGCTCGTCAGCTTCGCGCTGCTTGCGGTCCTGCTGCCGCTGACCGCCGTTCTCCTGTCGGGTCTCGTCATGTTCCACATGAGCGCCGACGTGAAGATCCTCGCGGCAGCCGCCGCCGCGGCGTCCGCCGCCGCCGCAACGGCGCTCGCGCTCGGCACGTCGATCGGCAAGAAGATCGAGCGGCTCCGCGTGGTCTCTGCAGACCTCGCTGCAGGCGACCTGACGATCCGGGCGGCCGAGAGCGGCCCGCGCGAGCTCGCGGAGCTGGGCCGGTCGTTCAACCAGATGGCGGCCAACATCGAGCGCCTCTTCGACGCACGGGCCGAGCTCGTCACGGCCGCGAGTCACGATCTGCGCACGCCGATCGCGTCGATCAACGCGATGCTCGAGGCGATCGGCGACGGCCTCGCAGAGCCGGACGAATACCTCGGACTCCTCCGCGAGCAGACCCAGCGCCTCGCCTCGCTCGTCGAGGATCTGTTCGACGTCGCGCGGATCGACGCGGGCACCCTCAGCTACGAGCTTCGAACCGTCCCGCTCGAGCCGATCGTCAGCTCGTGCCTGCGCGGGCTCACCGCCCAGGCGCGGGCGCGGAACGTCCGTCTCGAGCAACACCACGAGGCCGGACTCGCGACCGTCAACTGCGCACCGACCCAGGTAGAGCGCGTTCTGCTGAACCTGCTGACGAATGCGCTCCACCACACGCCGTCGGACGGGACAATCGCCGTCATCCTCAAGCAGGAACGCGACGCGGTGCTCGTCACGGTCGAGGACACGGGCGAGGGGCTCACCGCCGAGGCGAGGCGCAGCATGTTCGACCGCTTCTGGCGCAGCGACCCGAGCCGGAGCGGCTACACCGGACGGAACGGGCTCGGCCTGACGATAGCCCGCGGGCTCGTCGAGGCCCAGGGCGGACGCATGTGGGCCGCGCCGAGCCCGTCGGGCGGCGCGAGCGTGTCGTTCACGCTCCCGGCCGCCGCTCTGTAAAGGCTTAAGACACTGTTCAGCTTCCTGTCATCGCTGCGACAGGTTCGCGCCCCAGAGTGTCGGGCCGGCGGGGCAAACCCCGCCGCGACACAGGAGGTCCGAGAAGTGAAACCGCTTTTCCGCACGATCGGCGCGCTGCTCGCCGTGGTCGGCGCTGCCGTCGCCTCATCGGGGGCGTTGGCCGCCCCGACGGCCGGTCACGTCTACGTGAACGACAACACCGCCGGCACGAACACGGTGGCTGCGTTCGACCGGAACGCCGACGGCACGCTGACCGAGGTCGCCGGCTCGCCCTTCGCGACGGGCGGCGCCGGCACCGGCAACGGGATCGGCTCGCAGGGTGCGCTGCAGCGCACGAGCGACGGGCGCTACCTGCTCGCCGTCGATGCCGGCAGCAACCAGATCTCCGTGCTGAAGATCAAGCCGGACGGGAGCCTGCAGACCGTCGGCCGTCCGATCTCCTCGGGCGGGGTCGAGCCCGTCAGCATCGCGGTGCACGGCGATCTCGTCTACGTCGCGAACGCCGGCGACGGCGGCAGCAACTACACCGGCTTCACGATCAACGCGGGCGGCGACCTGCGTCCGCTCGCCGACTCGACGTTCGCGCTCCCGGACGGGTCACAGCCGGGCGACGTGCTCTTCAACAGCACCGGCACGATCCTCGCCGGGACGCGCGTCAACACATCGCTGATCGACAGCTTCGCCGTCGGCCGCGACGGCCGGCTGACCGCCGCGGCGGGCTCGCCGTTCCCGGCGCAGGGCATCGGCCCGTTCGGCAGCGAGTTCCGGCCGACGGACGCGTCGCAGCTCTTCGTCTCGAACGCGCACAACGGCGGCAACGCGGGAACGGTCTCCGCGTTCTCGGTCGCGGCCGACGGCGCGCTGAGCTCGATCGGCACGTCGCCGTACCCGGATCTCCAGCCGGCGCCGTGCTGGGTCGAGATCTCGGGCGACGGCAACTATCTGTTCGCCGTCAACACTGCAGGACCGAGCATCTCGAGCTATTCGATCGCCGCGACGGGCGCGCTGACCCTGCTCGGCAGCACGCCGTTCGCGAGCCCGGCCGGCGTCGGGCCTGAGGACGCCCGGCTGAGCCCCGACGGGCAGAATCTGTTCGTCGTCGATACGGCGGCAGACGCGCTGTCGGGCTTCGCCGTCAGCGGCGGCGACCTGGCCGAGCTGCCGTCACGGACGCCGCTCCCGGCGGGAGCCGCACCCTTCGGCATCGTCGTCACGTAACCGGCCGCGCGGGTGGGGAGGTCGCGCACCTCCCCACCCGCGTGACGACGCGAGGAGCCGGCCCCGGCGCAGCGAACACCGGAAGGTGCGCTCGGAAGACCTTCGCCGTCGCGAGGCGCCCGGCTGCCGGCCGCGCCTGCGGGCCGTTCTCTTCTCGCCGCCGGCGCTGACCGTCGACGAGGTGCGGGAGGAGCTCCACCGCACGGCGGAGCGGCTTCGGCGCGCCGAACGGAAGCTCGCGGCGATCGAGGCGCTCGACGGTGTCGACGAGCACAGGATCCGCGCCGCGATCGCGCATGTGCAGATGTACTCTCGTCCGTCCGGTTACGTCGTGGCCGATGCCGACGAGCCGCCGCCCGCACAAGGCGACATCGTCGAGATCGAGCACCAGGCGTTCGTCGTCGCGCGCCTTGCACCGTCGCCGTTCCCGGCGGATCCGCGGCGTTGCGCGATCCTGCTCCGCGCGTCGTAGCGCTGCGGGAAGACCCGTCGCGTGTTTTTCGTTTTCCTCCACGGACAGGCTGGACCGCGAAACAGCACGAAGGAGGACAGATGGCAAAGCTCAGCGAGCATCAGGCCGAGCTCTTCCGCGGGAAGAACTGGGGCACAGTGGTCACGCTGCGCGAGGACGGCTCGCCGCACGCGACGCCCGTCTGGATCGACACGGACGGCGACAACGTGCTCTTCAACACGGCGGTGGGGCGCGCGAAGGAGCGGCATCTGCGACGCGATCCGCGCGTCGCGGTCACCGTCCTTCCGGCCGAGGACCAGCAGTCGGGCTACGTGACGGTGACCGGTACGGCCGAGATCACCGAGGACGGTGCAGTCGACCACATCGACAAGCTGGCGAAGAAGTACATCGGTGAGGACAAGTACCCGTACCTCCAGCCGGGCGAGCAGCGCGTGATCGTGACGGTCAAGCCCGACAAGGTGGACGCGCAGGGGTTCTAGACGGGAAGACCGGCCTGCGTGTCGCGCGCCGCGAGCGCGGTGTAGCGGCCGCCGGCCTGGATGAGCTCGTCGTGGCGGCCGCGCTCGACAATGCGCCCGTGGTCGAGCACGAGGATCTGATCGGCATCGCGCACCGTCGACAGGCGGTGCGCGATTGCGATCGTCGTTCTCCCCTCCGCGAGGCGGTCGAGCGCCTCCTGCACGAAACGCTCGGTCTCCGTGTCGAGCGAGCTCGTCGCCTCGTCGAGCACCAGGATCGGGGGGTTGCGCAGGATCGTCCGCGCGATTGCGATCCGCTGCTTCTCGCCGCCGGAGAATCTGTAGCCGCGCTCACCGACAACCGTGTCGTACCCGTCGGACAGGGAAGCGATCAGCTCGTGGATCCGGGCGGCGTCGGCGGCCGCCTCGATCTCGGCATCGCTCGCGAGCGGCTTCGCGAACCGCAGGTTCTCGCGCACCGACGCGTGGAAGAGGTACGTCTCCTGCGACACGACGCCAACGAGCTCGGAAAGCGCCTCGAACGTCAGGTCGCGGATGTCGACGCCGCCGATCGTGATCCGGCCGCGGCCGACGTCGTACAGGCGCGCCGCAAGGTAGCCGAGCGTCGTCTTGCCGGAGCCGGTTTCCCCGACGAGTGCCGTCGTCGTCCCCGCCTCGACCGTGAACGAGACGTCCTCGAGCGTCCACTCCCCGTCGTAGCCGAACCAGACGTCCTCGAACACGACATCTCCGGCCCGGCCGGCGGCGAGAGCGCCCGGCCGCTCCTCGATGTCGATCGGCTGGTCGAGGTACTCGAAGATCCGGTCGAAGAGCGCGAGCGACGTCTGCACGTCGAGGCTCACGCCGAGCAGCGAGCCGACCGGGAAGAAGAGCCGCGTCTGCAGGGTGGTGAACGCGACGAGCATCGAGATCGAGACGGCGTGCGACCCGTGGGCGAGCGCGAGCCCGCCGAACCAGTAGACGGCGGCGGGCATGATCGCGAAGCTCGTCTGGATCGAAGCCATGACCCAGCGGCCCGCCATTCGCTGGCGCACCTCGAGCCCGGCGAGCCGGAGCGAGTCCGCCTCGAAGCGGTCGGCGAGCTCCTTGCCGCGCCCCATGGTCTTGCCGAGCAGGATCCCCGACACCGAGAGCGACTCCTGCACCAGGCTCGAGATGTCGGCGAGGGTCTCCTGCGTCGTCTTCGCGATTCGCCGCCGCTCGTTCCCGACGCGTCGCGTCAGGAGCACGAAGAACGGGATCAGCGCGAACGCGAACAGCGCGAGCTTCCAGTTCAGGACGAGCATGCCGATCATCGTCGCGGCGACGGTGGTGACGCTGGACGCGATCGACGTCGCCGTGTTCGTGACCACGTTCTGCACGCCGCCGATGTCGTTCGAGATCCGAGACTGCACCTCGCCGGTGCGCGTGCGCGTGAAGAAGGCGAGCGAGAGACGCTGCAGGTGCCGGAAGACGGCGGAGCGCAGGTCGTGCATCACGCGCTGTCCGACCTGGTTCGAGAGGAGCGTCTGGATCACCCCGAGGACGCCGGTCACGACCGCGATCGCGATCATGCCGCCGGCGTTGAACGAGAGCGACCGCGTGTCGTTCTGCTGAATCGCGTCGAGGACGCGCTTCAGCAGGAATGCCGGGACGACGCCGAGCGCCGCCGACGCGACGATCAGGACGAGCACACCGCCGAGCCGCAGCTTGTACGGCCGGAAGAGCGGCCCGATGCGCCGCATGTTGGCGCGGCGGACGGCCGGGTCGGCCGGGCGCTCGGCCGGCGCAGCGGAGGAATGGAAGAACATGCCCATGGAGGCTCAGGGTACGCGGCGCGGCATGTCCCGCAGCGGCGCGCTCAGGTGTCGCGACGGACGAGCAGCACGGCCGCGATCGCGAGCGCGGCGAGCGCGTAGCCGCAGAGCACGGCGAAGCCGGCCCACGGCGAGAGAGTGTGTGCGTCGTGCGTGATCGAGAGGATCGCACGGCCCGCGTTTCCGGGGAGATACGGCGAGATCGCGTCGTTCCAGCTCGCCGGCAGGACGTCCATCAGGGGCGGCAGGACGAAGAAGATCGCAGCGAAGGTCGCGATCCCGCCCGCCGTGTTGCGCACGATCGCCCCGAGGCCGAGCGTCATGACGGCGATCGCCGTCAGGTAGAGCGCCGCGCCGATCACGGCGCGGGACACGCCCGGATCCGACCAGGCGACGTTCGCGTGATGCCGCGAGAGGATCGACTGGCTCGCGAAGAACGCGACCAGCACCGACGGCAGCATGAGGACGAACGTCACCACCGCGAACACGAGCGCCTTGGCCCACAGCACGGGCAGTCGCTTCGGTACCGCCGTGAACGTCGCGCGGATCATTCCGGTCGAGTACTCGGCGGTGATCGTCAGCACGCCGAGGACTCCGATCGCGAGCTGGGCGATCTGCGACCCGATCAGCGCAGGATCGAGGCCGTTGAAGCCCGCGCGGTCGGATGGGCTGCGCGAGCCCCAGTGCGTCGAGATGACGATCGACGCGAGAATCGGAAAGCCGATCGTCAGCACCGTCGCGACGAGCAGCGACCAGCGCGTCGAGCGAACGCTGCGGAGCTTCGTCCACTCCGACAGGATCACGCGCGCCTGCGTCACACGTGCGACGGCCGCCGTGCGCGGGAACGCGACGGCGGTCATGCCGGCGCCTCGACCGCCGCGAACTCGAGATCGCCGCGCGTCAGGTCCATGAAGGCCTCCTCGAGCGACGCCTGGTGCGGCGTCAGCTCGTGCAGGACGATCTGATGCGAGGCGGCAGCCTCGCCCACCTGCTCCGCGGTGAGCCCGTTCACCTGCAGGTGCCCGTCGATCTCGACGACGGTGGCGCCGAGCCCGGTGAGCACCTCGCCGAGCGCCGTCGCCTGCGGCGAGCGGACGTCGACGAGCTTCTTCGACGCGCCGGCCAGGAAGTCGGCGACGCTCGTGTCGGCGATCAGCTTGCCGCGGCCGATCACGATCAGGTGGTCGGCCGTCAGCGACATCTCGCTCATCAGGTGCGACGACACGAACACCGTCCGGTTCTCCGCGGCGAGCCGCTTCAGCAGCGTGCGGATCCAGTGGATCCCTTCGGGGTCGAGGCCGTTCACCGGCTCGTCGAGCATCACGGTCTGCGGGTCGCCGAGCAGCGCGGTGGCGATCCCGAGCCGCTGCCCCATGCCGAGCGAGAACTTGCCGGCGCGCTTCCTGGCGACCTCGTGCAGGCCGACGAGGTCGATCAGCTCGTCGACGCGCTTGCGCGAGATGCCGTGCGTGCGCGCGAGCGCGAGCAGGTGGTTGCGCGCCGACCGGCCGGTGTGGACGGAGCGCGCTTCGAGCAGCGCGCCCACCTCGTGCAGCGGTGCCGCGTGCTTTCGATACGGCTTTCCGTTCACCGTGACGCTGCCGCCCGTCGGGCGGTCGAGGCCGAGGATCAGCCGCATCGTCGTCGACTTGCCCGAGCCGTTCGGCCCGAGGAACCCGGTGACGGTTCCGGGCTTCACCTCGAACGAGAGCCCGTCGACGGCGCGCTTGTCGCCGTAGTCCTTGGTCAGGTTGTTGGCCTCGATCACGTCTGCAGGGAATCATGCGCTCTCTGAAGGTCGTCTGAAAGCCCGGCCGGCCGACATGCGCGGTTGTTCACGATTCCTTCAGGAAGCTTCCGGCAGGCTGTGCGCCGTGCCGCTCCGCCGCATTGTGGTCGCCGCCGTCGCCCTCGCCGTCGCGGCAGTCGCCGCGCTCCTCCTCGTCGGGCACCCGGCTCACACGACGACCGCACCCGTCGTCCAGACCACACCGCCTGCGCTCGCCGGGCCGGCTCGTGCGCGCCGGCCGGTGATCCGGATGCTCACGGAGCGCGTCACGGGCTCCCTGCCCGCTCCGCTCCAGGATCCATCGGCGGCGGTCGAGGGAAGTCGCGTCATGCTCCTCGGCGGGCTGACGGCCGCCGACACCTCGTCCGACGGGGTGATCGCCGCAAGTGCCGGCGGCGGTCGCACGATCGGCCGGCTGCCTTCGGCGCGCCACGACACGGCGGCTGCCGCCCTCGGCGGCAGCGTCTACGTGTTCGGCGGCGGAAACGGTGTCGCGCAGCTCGACGACATCGTGCGCGTCGAGCCCGCGACGGGACGAGCCACGGTCGTCGGACACCTGCCGGCGGCAAGCTCCGACTCGAGCGCCGCCGCGATCGGCGGCACCGCGTACGTCGTCGGCGGCTACACGGGCGGCCGCTGGCTCGACACGATCGTCGCGTGGCGCCCCGGCTCGCCCGCGCGCGTCGTCGCGCACCTCCCCCACACTCTCCGGTACGCCGCCGTCGCCTCCTCCGGGAGCCGGCTCGTGATTGCAGGCGGCTCGCTCGAGAAGGGAACGGCGAGCTCGGCCGTACTCTCGTACACGCCGGCGAACGGCCGCGTCGTGCAGCTCGGCCGGCTGCCCGCGCCGACGACGCATGCCGCCGCGGCCGCCGTGGGCGGCGTCGTCTACGTGATCGGCGGCCGCGGCTCCTCACTCGGAAGCGCGACCGGCCGGATCGTCGCGGTCGACATTGCATCGAAGCGTGTACGCCCCGCCGGCTCACTCGCGGTCGCACGGTCGGACTTGGCGGCCGCAACCGTCGGCGGGTCGATCGTCGTGGTCGGCGGCCACGCCGCCACCGGTACCGTCGCGACGATCTCGCGCCTAACCCCGGTGGTCGCCGAGCGTGCGCTCGCCCACTCGATCGACCTCACGAACGTCTACGCGCACGACGGCGCGAACGAGCTTGCGCCGGCGGCGCGCGCTGCACGGCCCCTCGTCTACGTGCCGAACAGCAAGAGCGACACCGTCGACGTGATCGATCCCGCGACCTACAAGATCGTCGAGCACTTCAGGGTCGGCGGCCTGCCGCAGCACGTCGTCCCGGCGTGGGACCTCCGGACGCTCTACGTCACAAACGACACGGGCAACAGCCTGACGGCGATCGACCCGCGCACCGGCAAGCCTCTCCGCACGATCCCTGTCGACGATCCGTACAACATGTATTTCACGCCGAACGGCCGTTACGCGATCGTCGTCGCGGAGCGCCTGCACAGGCTCGACTTCCGCGACGCGCACACCTTCGCGCTCCACCGCTCAGTGCCGGTCCCGTGTGCCGGCGTCGACCACATCGACTTCTCCGCAGATGAGACGTACCTGATCGCGAGCTGCGAGTTCTCCGGGCAGCTGATCAAGGTCGACCTGCGCAGCGAGAAGGTCGTCGGAGTCCTCGACCTGCCGGACGGCTCGTCGGGCATGCCGCAGGACGTGAAGCTCGCGCCCGACGGCAAGATCTTCTACGTCGCCGACATGATGGCCAACGGGCTCTACGAGATCGACGGCGGCCACTTCAAGGTGACCGGCTTCCTCGCGACCGGAGCGGGCGTGCATGGTCTCTACCCGAGCCGCGACGGGAAGCTCCTGTATGCGACGAACCGCGGCGAGGGGTCGATCTCGGTGATCGACTTCCGCACGCGCAAGGTCCTGACAAAGTGGCGCATCCCGGGCGGCGGCAGCCCCGACATGGGCGGCGTCTCCGCCGACGGCAAGGTGCTCTGGCTCTCCGGCCGCTACAACGGCGTCGTCTACGCGATCTCGACGCGCACCGGCAAGCTGCTCGCGAAGATCCCGGTCGGCTCCGGGCCGCACGGCCTCTGCGTGTGGCCGCAGCCGGGCCGCTACTCGCTCGGCCACACCGGCATCCTGCGCTAGAACGAGGCCGTGAGCGCCGCCCTCCTCGTCCTCTCTGCCTTCCTCGCGAGCGCCGTCGAGATGGTGGAGGCGCTGACGATCGTGCTCGCCGCCGGCCTCACGCGGGGCTGGCGCTCGTCGCTCAGCGGGGTCGCAGCGGCGACGCTCGCGCTGGCGGTCGTCGTCGCCGCGCTCGGACCGGCGCTCACGGTCGTGCCGCTGGACGACCTGCGCCTCGTCGTCGGCGCGCTCCTGCTCGTCTTCGGGCTGCAGTGGCTGCGGAAGGCGATCCTGCGCGCGAGCGGCTTCAAGGCGCTCCACGACGAGCACGCGATCTTCGCGCGGGAACTGCGCGAGGCGGAGACTGCGCCGCGCGAGGAGCGCGCCGGGCTCGACTGGTACGGCTTCACGCTGTCGTTCAAGGGCGTCTTCCTCGAGGGGCTCGAGGTCGCCTTCATCGTGCTCACGTTCGGGAGCACGCAGGGGTCGATCCCGCTGGCCGCGCTCGGCGCCGCGGCTGCGATCGTCCTCGTCGCCGGCGTGGGCGCCGCGGCGCGCGCACCGCTCGCACGCGTTCCGGAGAACACGATGAAGTTCGCGGTCGGCGTCATGTTGACGACATTCGGCGTCTTCTGGTCGGCCGAGGGCGCCGGCGCGCACTGGCCGGGCGGCGACGTTGCGATTCTCGCCGTGCTCGCCGGCGTCATCCTCTGGTCGGCGCTCCTCGTCGCGCTCCTGCGCCGCCGCCACGGGGAGCTTGTCGTCGCGTGAAGCATCTCGCCGCATTCGGTCGGTTCTGGTGGGACTTCGTGATCGGCGACGACTGGATCGCCGCTGCGGGCGTGCTGGCGGGGCTCGTGGTGACGGCACTCGTCGCGGCGTGGTGGGTGCTGCCGCCGGCCGTCGCGCTCGTGCTCGCGTTCACGCTCGTCCGCGCGACGCGACAGGCATGACCGCGCTCCTCGCGCTCGCACTGGTGACGCTGGCCGTCCCTGTGCGGCCGCCGATCGTCTCCAAGCCGATCCCGTTCGGCGCGCAGCGCCGCGCGGAGACCGCGCAGTACGCAGCGCGCCATTACGGCCTGCATACCTCGCGGCTGGAGCATCCGCGCGTGATCGTGGAGCACTACACCGCGAGCACCACCTTCTCGTCTGCGTGGAACACGTTCGCCTCCGACGCGCCGGACCCGGAGCTGCACGAGCGCCCCGGCACGTGCGCCCACTTCGTGATCGATCGTGACGGCACGATCTACCAGTTGGTCCCCCTCACGACGATCTGCCGGCACACAGTGGGGCTCAACTGGACGGCGATCGGAATCGAGCACGTCGGGACGAGCGACGCGTCGATCCTCTCGAACGCGCGCCAGATGCGCTCGTCACTCGCGCTCTCACTGTGGCTCATGCATCGCTACGGCATCTCGCTGCCGAACGTGATCGGCCACAGCGAGAGCCTGACGAGCCGCTACCACCGGGAGCGATACGCGCCGTGGCGCTGCCAGACGCACGCCGACTGGCAGCACACCGACATGGTCGCCTACCGCCGGCGCCTGCTCTCACTTGCGCGCAGCGAGCACGTGACGGTCTCTCGCACCGGTGGGCCGATTAGCTCGCGCTGCTGACGGGCACGAACGCGTTTTCGGATGAGAGAACCCGAGCGCACCGACGGCTACGCACCGATCGCGGACTACGCGGCGATCGGCGACGGGCGCACCCTCGCGCTCGTCGCGCTCGACGGCGCGATCGACTGGCTCTGCCTGCCGAGCCTCGACGCGCCCGGCGTGCTCGCCGCGCTGCTCGATCCGGAGCGAGGCGGCAGCTTCGTGCTCCGGCCGGCGCACCGTTTCACCGCCGAGCGGCGCTACAGCGACGACAGCAACGTGCTGGAGACGATCTACAGCACCGACTCCGGAACGGTGAAGGTGGTCGAGGCGCTCCTCATGGACTCGGGCGCGCTCCTCCCGTGGACCGAGCTCGTGCGCAAGGTCGAATGCCTGGAGGGAAAGGTCGACCTCGTCTGGCGGCTGGAGGCGCGGCCGCGGTGGGGTGAGGAGAAGGTGCAGTGCTCGATGCGCGAGGACGTTGCGCTCGTCGAATGGGACGACGACGCGATCGCCGTGCTGAGCTACGACTGCGGCACGCCGAAGCCCGACGGGAACGCCGTCCACGGCCGCTTCACGATCGAGCAGCCGGACACGGCGCTCCTCGCGGCGCTCTACTTCAACGACGCGCCCTACGCGGTGCCGCCGCGGGCCGAGCTCGAGACGCGCCTCACACGCACACGCGGCTACTGGCAGTCGTACGCGCGCGACATCCCGTACGACGGGCCCTGGGCGGCGGAGGTGCGGCGCGCCGTGCTCGCCCAGCAGCTGCTGACGTATCCCGACACGGGCGCGATTGCCGCCGCAGGCACGAGCTCTCTACCGGAGCGGATCGGCGGCGACCGCAACTGGGACTACCGCTTCTCGTGGGTCCGGGATACGTCCCTCGCACTCGAGTCACTCCTCGCGGTCCGGCTCTCGATCGAATGCCAGCGGTCGCTCTCCTGGGTGCTCGAGGCGTCGCGGCAGCAGAAGGAGCTTCAGCCGATGTACACGCTGAAGGCCGAGACCGATCTGCCGCGCCTCGACCTCGACTTCGCCGGCTATCGCGGGTCGCAGCCGGTGCGAATCGGGAACGACGCACAGTCGCAGCTGCAGCTCGGCGGCTACGCGGACATTCTCGA
>JAICTB010000100.1 GCA_025936595.1 Thermoleophilia bacterium
CCGCTCGAGCTCTGCCTCGCGGGCGTTGAATGCGTCGCCGAGCGCCGGGTCCCAGGGGAAATCGTCTCCCGGGATCTCCTGCAGCTCGAGCAGCCCGCGCAGGAGCGCCGTCGCGTCCTCTCCCGCGAGATCGCCGCCCTCCACGAGAGCGACCGCGTGGGCGAGATCTGCGAGCGAGAGCCCGCGTGCGAGGCGGGGTCCGTGGGCGCTCTCCGCGGCGTAGGCGGCCGCGACCAACTCGCCCGCAGCCGCATCCCGCAGACGCCCGCCGCGCCCCAGCTCCTCCCTCCCGGCCACGGAGGGCAGCCTAGAGGAGTCGGCGGCGGCGACCTCGATGGCGGTCGAAAAGCGCCGGGATCGGGTATCAGTAGGGCATGGTGATTCGCCGACTCGCGGCCGCGTCCGTGGCGGCCTCGTTCGCGGCGGTCTCGTGCGCGCACGCGACGAGCACACCCAGGCTGCTGACGCTGCGCGACAGCGGGAAGACATTCGTCGCACGGAAGGGCGCGGAGCTCCAGCTTCGCCTGCCCGAGCGCCTCCGCTGGCTCCCCCCGCGCGTGCGGGGCACGGCCGTTCGCCTGACACGGATCGAGTTCATCCGCGACCCGGGCTACCTCGCGTGGTCGGTCGCGGCGCGGACGCGCGGCACCGCCGTCGTCACGGCCGTCGGCTATGAACGCGAGAGTGCGCAGCGGAGCTGCGATCCCGGCCCGTGCGGCCCGCATCTCTTCCACGTCACGCTCGTCGTCCGCTGATCGCAGGCATGCGAAGGGCCGCCCGCAGGCGGCCCTTCGCTTGTTCGACCAGGAGCCCGAAAACGCGTCAGGACGGCTGGCCGAACACCTCGATCTCCGACATGTCCATGAACGTGCAGCCTCCGAACCCGTTGTCCTTCCCGGGCCCGCAGTGAGCTGCAACGCCGGAGGCATCGTCCGGATCGGCACCGCAGGTCGCGGCGTCGTCGCACGAGGCCGAGGTCGCGTTCGGGACCTGTGGATTCAGGATCGACAGCTTCACGAAGTTGATGCCGGACAGTGGCCCGCCCAGCGTGATCGTGTTGAGCTTCGCCCGGTTACCGGAGTAGAACACGCCCTCCGACACCTGACTGAACGTCGTGCCGTCGGTCGAGGTCTCCACGCGGTAGCCGCGGGTCGACGAGCTGCCTGGATCCCCGCACGTGTTCGACGGATTGATCTGGATCTCGCTGATGTTGAGTGCGACCGGCAGCTTGATCACGACGGACTCCGGATTCGACGTACCGTCATCGACGCCAGCTGTGTTCGTGACGCTGCCCCAGCCGTTGCCCTGGGACTGATCGATCGCGGCAGACGGGCCGCAGCCGAACGAGCTGAAGTCGGGTCCGGTGAAGTCCGAGATCGATCCACCACCCCCGAGGGACGCCCAGTCACGCCGGAGCTGGAAGTTCTGCGTCGTGGTCGACGAGCCGATCGTGAGCTTGTCAGGCAGGACGACGGTGTCGTAGCCGGCACCGGACGCGGAGACGTCCGGATAGCTGCCGAAGACGATGTTCTTCACCACGTAGCTGCCGTTGTGCTTGCTGACGCCGGCGAAGTCGCCGGGGAAGCCCGACGCATGACCGCCGAACGCGACGACGACGCCCGAGATCGGCTCGCCGGTGTCGCTGTCGGTGACCGTTCCCTGCAGGCTTCCGGTGGGCGTTCCGGCTGCCGGCGGGGTCGAGAAGTCCGCGACCGGCTTCGTGTCGTCGCCGCTCAGCGTGCCGGCGAAGAAGCCCATCCCCCGGTGCGCGAACACCGACCAGATGGTGTCGTGGTGCGACCCGCCGAAGACGACCTGGTCGGCCTGGAGGATCGAGTTCCGCTCGTCCAGCATCGACGGGTTGAACGGCGACAGCTCCATCGCCCGTGTGACGATGCTCTCGGTCGTCTCCGAGCCGAGCGCGTTCCGGAGATCCCAGAGCGTCTCGCCCCAGATCTCGCCGTCGGCATGCACCTCGACCTGGCCGATGACCTTGCCGTAGTCGCCGTAGGTGTAGCCGCCCGTATGGCCCGTCGAGCCGCCGGGGCAGCTCGGCGAAGTCGAGCCGACCGGGCAGTCGAGGGGCTGCGTGCGGATCAGGTCGTGGCCCCAGCCGACGTAGTTGCCGATCCGCACCTCGCCATCGGCGGAGGTGTCGGGCTGCAGGTTGTGGTCGACGAGGTAGTCCATCGCGTACCAGTCGCTCCACGCCTCGCCCATCGCGCCGGCCTGGCCGCCGCCCAGGGTCGAGTTCCCCTGTGCATCGACGACGAGCCGGTTCGAGAGGCCGTGCGTGTTCTCGTGGTAGACGACGTCTGCCTCGTCGGAGCCCATCGACGCGATGAACGGGTCCTCGCCCGGGAACTTCAATCCCGGCTGGTGAAAGAGGAACATCTGCATCCGTCCGGACTGGCCGTCGGGCGGCGTTGCGAAGTTCGCGTTGTCGATGTGATTGCCGTCAGGCAGGCCCGAGGCCGTGTTCGCGCCGTCGAGGTTCTCGCCGAGGACCGGGTCGTTCCCCTGGAAGTTCCCGGCCGCCGTCGTGAAGCCGATCGGCGCCGCAGCGAGGTGGTCGTGCCAGTTGTTGATGAAGTAGAAGAGCTGGACGGCGCTCTGGTTCTCATCGGCCTGCCATGAGTTCGCCTTGTCGGGATCCCAGGTGCAGACCCATGTACGTGCGCAGTCCTTGAGCGAGTTCGTCGTGCTCATCGTGTATGTGCCCGGTACCGTCTCCTCGCTCGAGTCGGGCTTGTTGTTGTCGTTGACGTCCGAGTACGCGTGGACATTCGGCCCCGAGAGGGTCGTCGCCGTGGACGACAGCCAGCCATTCTGCGTCAGGTCGACCGTGTGGAAGGTGCCGCCGGCCGCCGCGCCCGGGTAGTAGTCGAGCACGAGCCCGTTGGCGTAGTCGACGAGGCTCCGGCGATACAGGACCTGCGCAGACTGTGCGTCAACGACACTCTGGTAGCTGTCCGTGCCGGTGCCGACCGTGGTCTGGAACGCGAGCCGCGTGCCGTCGACAGTCCTGAAGTAGACCTGTGTCGCGGAGTCGGACGTCAGCGGCCCGACGTCCGGCAGGCCGGCATCCGAGCGCGCTTTGGCGATCGCCTGGCCGGGGGCGATCGCCGGCGAGGAGGTCATCGTGGAGACGTCCGCGAGGGGCGAGCCGACAAGGTTGATCACCCGTCCGTCCTTCGTGACGTTCACCTTCAGCCCGTTGTCGAACACGGGTACGCCGTTGATCTTCTGCACGTACGACAGATGGTGCGTGCCGTCGATCGAGACGTAGTCATTCGCAAGCGAGAGCGCCTGGATGCCCTGGCTCGAGAGCCCGAGGGCGGAGGCGTTCTTCGTCACGAAGTCGAGCGCGATGCTCGACGCGGCTGCGTTGCTCGGCCCCGTCAGGAAGCCGTCGGTGCGGCCGGCGTCGCGAACCGTGCCGGTAAGCGGATCGAGCGTGACGAAGCCCTCGACCCCGAGCGAATCCTTGAGCTTCGCAGTCGCGGCCGACGGATTGTCGTCGAGCGCGGCCGCCCGGCCGTGCAGCTTGATCTCCGCCGCCGGCGCCTGCCGGCTGTCGAAGAACGCCTTCTTGTTGCGGGCGACGTCGTCGCCACGCTTGCCCTCCTGCGTCGCATTCCCCGACGCGGCGAACGCGGCGGTGAGAACGAGCAACGCCGCTGCTGCGGCAAGCAGGAACGACAAGCCCAACCGGTGTCGCGTGAGCTTCATATCCTCCCCCTGCGGTGGATTCCGGTTACCGCCCGATCGGTACGGTGGCGAGATTCTCTCGGTTCTTCGATAGGCGAGTCAATATTATTTTACGATCAACAAGCCGTCTTAAGGACCGACTCCACCGACGCCTCGCCGCGCGAGCAGGCACGTCGCAGCGCCGGCGGCGAACCCGGCGACGCTCGTGAAGCCTCTGCGCTCGAGTTCGGCCTGCAAACGCTCCGGCGGGACCCAGATGGGCGTGCCGGCGCCCTCGGAGAAGCTGACGAGGAGCGTCCCGCGGGCGGTGAGGACGCGCGCCAGCTCGTCGAAGAACGGGATCATGTTCGCGAGCACGACGAGGTCGAAGGATCCGGATGGGACCGGCAGCTCGGCCGCATCGGCTTCGAGAAATCGGACGCGGCCCGCCAGCGCCGGCCGCGTCTTCGCCGCCGCGGCTGCGACCATCGCCGGTGAGACGTCGACGCCGACGACGTCCGCCTCCGGGAAGCGCTCCGCGAGGAGAAAGGCTGCGGCGCCGGCGCCGGTCCCGACGTCGAGCGCGCGCCGCGGCGGCGGCACCTCGACGAGCGCGGCCGCGAGCGCGTCGAGGTGGCCGGGGCCGACGATCGAATCCCAGCGCGGCGCGAGTCGCGTGAAGTAACGGCGGAACGGTCGGCGCAGGAGCCGCCAGACCCGCGGCCGCGCGACGACGAGCGTCGTCGTCAGCCGCGCGCCGCGCTGTGCGAGCGTCAGGCGCTCCACGATCACTCGGTCGTCGCCGCCGGCGGCGGCGGCGGCGGACCGTGGCGCACGACTCGGTGCTCGCGCTCGACGGCCGCCAGCCGCTCGGCCGGGACGCGCGGGCCTTCGGGCGGCGGCTGCAGCCATGGCCAGCGCGCCCGCTCGGCGAGGGCGCCGACGTAGTCCTCGATCCCGGCGGGCGTCGAGAGGAAGAGCATGCGCGCGGTGTCGGACTCGACGCGGAAGGTGTGCGGCGTGCCGCCGGGAGCGAACGCAGCGGCGCCGGTGCCGCAGCGCTGCCCGCGCGTCTCCACCCAGCCTCGGTCCGACGACATGTCGGGCTCGACGACCCAGACCGTGACGTCACCCTCGAGCACGTAGAACGTCTCGTCCTGCGGATGCGAGTGGAGCGGCGGCGCAGCGCCGTACGGCAGCTCACCTTCCCAGAGCGCGAAACGGCCGCCGGTCTGGCCGCCCGTGAGCTTCGTCCGGACGAGCGTCCCGAGGAACCAGAGCGGCTCCGCCGTCGTGACGATCTGCGGCTCGGCGAGAGGGCCAGTCATGCACGTCCCGCGAGCCGGAACCCCTCCGGCCGCTCATAGGCGCCGCCGGTTGCGCAGCCGATGGCGAGGATCCGCACGCCCTCCGGCCCGGCGACCAGGTTTCGCCTCGACTCGGCGTCGACTCGCAGCATCGCGCCGGCGTCGACCGGTACGCGCGCCCCCGCGACATCGAACACGCCCGATCCCTCGAGCACCACGTAGACCTCCTCCTGGCCGTCATCCGCGTGGTCGTGCTCCGGGTAGTCGGCGAAGCCGGGCGGGAAGTCGAGCACCTGCAACCCGAACGACCGCACCCCGAGCTCGTCGCCGGCGAGCTTCACCGCGCCGTGATGGATCGCCGCCAGCTCGTCGATCCGCTTCGACGTGAAACCGTTCATCGCACCCTCCTGTCGTGTCGTGGCCATGACGCCGATGCTGCGCGGCAACGGGTGGTGCGGCAATCCCAGAAAGCTGGGATTTTTGATCGGATCGCGATGATCTACGCTGCGTTCATGGTCAGGGAGCGTGAGCGCCGCCGCGTCCGCGAGCGTCTCGTGACGCTCGCCGGCGCCGGCCTCGACGCGGGCGAGGCCCAGCGCGAGGCGATTGCGCTACTGCGGCGCGCGGTCGCGTTCGAGCGCTGGTGCTGGCCGCTCACCGACCCCGGCAGCGCGCTCGCGACCGGCGGGATCGCCGAGTTCGATCTCTGGGCAGAGCTTCCGCGGATCGCCGTCCTGGAAGAGCACGGCGACATCACGAGCAAGCCGCGGCTCGTCGTCGGCCCCCGCGCGAGCATCACGCTCAGCGCGGCCACGGGCGGCGATCTATCGCGCAGCCGACGCTGGCGCGAGTGTCTCCGGCCCTACGGAATCGGCGACGAGCTGATGACGGTCTGCCGCGACCGGCACGGCTGCTGGGGCAGCGTCGAGTTGATGCGCGACAGCGACGAGCCGGCATTCGACGAGGAGGACCTCGACCTGCTCCACGAGCTCGCGCCCGTGCTCGGCACGCTGCTCCGCCGCAGCCTGCTCGCAGGCGCGCAACCCGTCGCCGCGGAGCGACCACCGCTCCCGCCGGCGACGCTGATCCTCGACGGGGAGCTGCGCCCGGCCAGCTGGACGTCGACGTTCCGTGCCTGGCTCTCCGAGCTCGGTCCCGAGGGCGCCGGCGACGCCGCCGAGCTGCTACCGCCCGCGGTCTACGAGATCGGCACGCGGCTGCTCACCCCCGCCGACGACGCGACCGGGCTGCCGGCGTTCGCGCGGACGCGCACGCGCACCGGACGCTGGGCGGTACTGGAGGGCGCGGTTCTCGAGGGGGCCGGTGACGGTCACGTCGCCGTCACGCTGCGCGATGCCTCCTCCGGCGAGATCTTCGACCTGCTCTCCCTGGCCCACGACCTCACCCGCCGCGAGCGCCAGCTCGTCGCACTCGTCCGCGAAGGGCTTGCCACCGGGCAGCTCGCCGAGGCGCTCTCCATCTCGCCGCACACCGTCCAGGACCACCTGAAGGCGGTCTTCGCCAAGACGCGCGTCCGCAGCCGCCGCGAGCTCGTCGCGCAGCTCAGCGGGCAGATGTCGATCGGCCGCTGACGGACCGCCGATCTCAGCAGCCGGACTCCCGTAAAGGGCGACGAGCCGCTTGCGCGGCTCGTCGGTATAGAGGTGCAGGATTCTCAACTGGCCTGCCACCCGCCTGGGATCGGCTCGCCCATCCGCAGCCCGAAGCGCTCGAGCAGTTCGGGAACGGTCTCTGGCTTCATTTCGACTCCGTAGCGTTCCCGCAGCCGCGCGAACTCACCCGGGTCGGCCTGGCCAGCGCCGCCGAGCTCGACGAGCTCCTGGAAGAAGCGCTCGAAGCCGGCGGGCGAGATGATCTCGAGGATCCTGCAGGGCGCGTCGCCTGCGTTCCAGAACGTGTGCCATTGGTTTCGCGGCTTGAAGACGAGATCGCCCGGACCGGCCTCGACGACCTCGTCGCCGAGCAGCGCACCCATCCGGCCCTCGAGCACGAAGCTGTACTCGTCCTCACGCGTATGCAGATGCAGCGGCGCCGCGAGCGCGCGCGGCGACATCGGATGCTCGACGAGCGAGAAGCGCTCGCCCGCCTCCGCGCCCTCGATCAGAAACCGCACGCCGATCGTTCCGATGAAGCCTTCCCGTCCCTCGCTCGGCTGCACGATCTTCACGCCTGTAGCCGTTGCTGACATGGACCGCCTCCTCTTCTATTGGACAGCAGTGTCGCGCCAAATGCTAACGCGCAACGGCGGCGTTTGTCAATATCATGGGACAACGATGTCCAACCAAAAGAGGCCCTACCGCATGAGGCGCCGCGCCGAGCTCGAGGAGCAGACCCGCCTGCGCATCACGGCGAGCGCGGTCGCGCTCCACCAGGAGCTCGGGCCTGCACGCACTTCGATCAGCGCGATCGCCGAACGTGCCGGCGTCCGCCGCTCGACGGTCTACCGGCACTTCCCGGACGAGGACGCACTCTTCGCAGCCTGCTCGGCTCACTACCGCGCAGCAAATCCTGCGCCCGACCCGGGCTCGTGGACGGTAATCCGCGACCCGGACGAGCGCACGCGGGTGGCGCTGCGCGAGCTGTACGCCTTCTACCGCCGCACCAATCACATGTACGCGAGCCTGCTCCGCGACGAGGCCGTCCTCCCGATCGTCGAACGCCTACTCCGCGACTTTCACGGCTACCTCCGCGCTGTCCAGGACGTCCTGATGGCGGGACGCGGCCTGCGCGGAACCGCGGCGCGGCGGACCCGTGCGGCGATCGGCCACGCCGTCGCCTTCACGACCTGGCGCTCGCTCACTCACGAGCAGGCGCTCGACGACGACGACGCCGCTGCACTCATGTATCGCCTGGTGGAAGCTGCCGCCGGAGCGCCTGCCGGCAAGCGCTGACCGCGGACGGCACCTGCGGTGCAAAAGAAAAGCCCCGTTTCCGGGGCCTTTCGAGTAG
>JAICTB010000005.1 GCA_025936595.1 Thermoleophilia bacterium
CATCCGCGTGCCGGGGCCCTGGGTCGTCGTGCCTGCGCACGGCAGCACGCAGTACCTCCTGACGTGCCCGGGCGGCCGGAGCGTCGTCGCCGGCGTCGACGCGCAGGTGACCTCGCGCGCGGTGCACGTCGAGTTCGACGCACGGATCGGCGCACCTGTGCAGCCGGGCGTGACGACGACGCGCTACGCGCTCTTCCGCGCCGTCTCCACCTCGCCGCGCGCGCAGCTCTTTCAGCCGCTGCTCGGCTGCGTGCCGACGCAGGGCGGGGGCGGCCGCTCGACCGTGTCGGCGCGCATCTCGCCGCCCGGGCCGTCGATCGAGGACCGCTCGCGGATCGTCGTCGTCGGGCCGGGAACCGTGAAGTTCGGAAGTGTCGCATGTCATGCGTCCGAGCAGCTTGTCGGCGCGTGGGACGCGATCGCCTTTCGCACGAAGCAGGCGCCTGCGATCGGCAACGCGATCTTCGTCAAGGCTGCGCGGCACGTGGTGAAGAAGAAGGTCGTGGTCACGGCGTCCGCGGGCGATGCGCTCTCGATCGACGTGCACGCGATCGTGCAGGTCGGGGCGGTGTGCGCGCCGTGAGCTTCGCCTCACCGCTCGTCCTTCTCGCCCTGCTGATCGTGCCCGCGATGCTCGCGCTCGCGTGGTGGCTCGAGCGGCGGCGTGTCAGATACGCGGTCGCATTCACGAACCTCGACCTGCTCGCGTCCGTCGCCGAGCAGCACCGGCGCCCGTGGCGCCGCTGGATCCCGCTCGCGCTCTTCCTGCTGGCGCTCGTCGCAGCGTCGGCGGCGCTGGCGCGACCCAGGGCGACGCTGTCCGTGCCGTCGAACCGTGCGACCGTCGTGCTGCTCGTCGACGTGTCGGGGTCGATGCGCGCGAACGACGTCAAGCCGACGCGGCTCGGCGCGGCGCAGCATGCGATGGCCGCGTTCGCAGACCGCGTCCCGAAGAACGTGAAGGTCGGCCTCGTCTCCTTCAGCACCGGCCCGAACGTGCTCGTGCCGCCGACCGTCGACCGCGACCAGCTGCAGGAGGGCATCCAGCTGCTCGTGCCCGACGCGGGAACGGCCATCGGCGACGGTCTCGACGTTGCGGTGCGGGTCGTGAAGGCGTCGGTGCAGGATGCCCCGCGCGGGAAGGACGGCAAGCTGCCCGGCGCGATCGTGCTGCTCTCGGACGGCGCTCAGACCCGTGGCCTGCTGACGCCGCTGCAGGGTGCGGACCGGGCTCGCAGCGCGGGCATTCGCGTCTTCACGATCGCGCTCGGCACGAACCACGGGACACTCGGCTTCGGCCCGTTCGGTGGCGGCTACGGGTTCGGCGGCGGCTTCGGCCAGGGCTCGCGGCAGCGCTTCCCGGTGCGGCCCGATCCGGTGACGCTCGCGGCGATCGCCCGCGAGACGGACGGACGGACGTACCGCGCGAGCACCGCGTCCAAGGTCGATGCCGTCTACAAGCAGCTCGGCGCGAGCATCGCGCACCACAACGTGCGCCGCGAGATCTCGTCGTGGTTCACCGGCGCCGCGGCGCTGCTGCTGCTCGGGTCGCTCGGCGCCGCGCGCGCCACGGGCGCGCGCCTGCCCTAGTACGCTTCGTCGATGTCGAAGGTCACCTTTGAGAACGGCGGCGCCTTCATCCGGGACACGCGCAGCGAGGTCGAGGTGTATCTCGCCGGGCGGGGGACGCGGGCGCGCGGCGCCGTGCAGCTCTACGCGAAGGCGCCCGTCGCGCTCGGGTTGACCGCCGGCCCTTGGGCAGTGCTCGTCTTCGTCCATCCGGGCATTGCCGGTGGGCTTCTCTCCCTGCTCGCCCTCGCCGTCGGCGTCACCCTGATCGGATTCTGCATCCAGCACGACGCCAACCACGGCGCGTACTTCCGCAGCCGGCGGTGGAACCACGTGCTCGGCTGGTCGGCGGACGCGTTGCTCGGATTCTCGAGCTACGCGTGGCGTGTAAAGCACAACGTCGCGCATCACACGTACACGAACATCGACGGCCTCGACGCCGACTTCTCGCAGACGCCGTTCATGCGCTTCGCGCCCGCGCAGCCCGTGCGGCCCTGGTACCGCTACCAGCATCTCTACATCTGGCCGCTGTATCTCCTGATGGGCCTGCGCTGGCAGACGGTCGGGGACATCGCAGCGTTCGCGCGCGGGCGGATCGGCGAGAGCGCGCTGCGTGTCCCGCGCGGCTGGAACCTCGCGGGCGTCGTCGGCGGCAAGGCGCTGTTTGTGCTCTGGGCGCTCGCGATCCCCGCGCTCGTCTACCCGTGGTGGGTGGTGCTCGCCGGGTACGCCGGGTTCTCGATGATCACGAGCCTCGTTATGGCGACGACATTCCAGCTCGCGCACTGCGTGGAGGAGGCATCGTCCGCGTCGCCGGAGGACCTGCGTCGGGAGGCGCCGGAGTGGGCGGTGCACGAGGTCGAGACGACGGTCGACTTCTGCCCGCGCAACCCGGTGCTGACCTGGATGCTCGGCGGGCTGAACTTCCAGATCGAGCATCATCTGTTCCCGCGCGTCCCGCACACGCATTACCCGCGGATCGCGGAGATCGTGCGCCGCAACTGCGAAAGGCACGGCGTGCGCTACACGTCGCAGCCCTCGCTGCGCGCAGCGCTGCGGTCACACGTCGTCCACCTGCGGACGATGGGCCGTCTCGGCCTCCCTGTCGAGATCGAGATGGGGTAGGCGTCAGTCCGCCCAGAACGGCAGCAACAGCGCGCGCTCGTACGCGGCGCGGTCGTGCACCGGCTCGCCGTGCGAGACGATCACGTGCTCGAACGGCAGCTCGAGCAGCTCGCGTAGCGCCGCACGCGCGCGCGTCTCGTGCGGTGTCGCCCAGATGCGCAGCTCGCCCTCGGGCGCCGTCAGCGCGTCGGCGAAGACCAGGGCCTGCTGCTCGGGGAGCCACAGTGGTGTCTCGTTGCGCCCACGCCCGTCGTAAAGCGCGACGAGCCCGCCCGGAAGCTCGCTGCCCGGCTCGATCGGCTCGAGCTCGGTGGCGGGGATGTTGCCCCGCCAGAAGAGCCACGGGCCGAAGGCGCGGGCGCCGTAGCGCTCGACGAACAGGTCGACGTCCCGCACATGATCCGGCTTCAGGATCGCGATCGCCGTCGGGGGCCGCGCATCGAGGCGCGTCCAGATCACGGCAGCGTCCTCGGCCGGGGCGAGCGGGTCGAGCAGGATCGTCTCTCCGGCCGACTCGACGCAGGTCGACGACACCACGCGCGGCCAGCCGGCCTCGGGCCGCCAGTCCGGGTACTCGAGCCGCCAGAGCCAAAGGCCGGGCGCCACGTCGAGCACTTCGAACGTCACGTCTGCCCCTACAGGTCGAGGTCGAGTGCGCGCAGCGCGAAGAAGACGCCTTCGCTGAACGTCGGGTAGGGCTGGATCACGTCGAGGAGCACGTCGATCGGCGTCTCGGCGCGGACCGCGAGCGTCAGCTGCTGCAGCCACTCGCCAGACTCGGGGCCTGCCGCGACCGCGCCTGTCAGGACGCGCCGCTCCGGGTCTGCGACGACCTTGACGAACCCGGGGCGCTTCGGGCGCTCGTAGGTCGAGAGCCGCGGCACCGACGTCAGCTCCCAGCGGGCGCTGCGGCCGCCGGCCGTGTCGCCGACCATCGCGACCTGAGGGTCGGTGAAGATCGTCGCCGGCACCGCGCGGTGATCCGCGCGCACGTCGCGGCCGTCCATGTCGTACGCGACGACGCGCGCGTGGTACTTCCCGACGTGGGTGAAGGGCGCGATGCCGGTGACGTCGCCGATCGCCCACACGTTCTCGGCCGCGCGCATCCGTTCGTCCACCTCGATCCCACGCCGCGTGATCTCGAGCCCGAGGGCATCGAGGCCGCCGACGTTCGGCTTGCGGCCGGTGGCGACGAGCAACCGGTCGAACGACACCTCGGAACCGTCACTTAGTAACAGACTGTTACTTGTTGCACGTTGGGCACGAACGCCGAGGCGGACGTCGACGCCGTCCTCGCGCAATGCCGCGTCGACGAGCTCCGCCGCATCGGCGTCCACGCGCGAGAGGAGCCGCGTGTCGCCCTGCACGAGCGTGACGGCCGAGCCGACGCGCTGGAAGAACTGGGCGAGCTCGCAGCCGACCGGCCCGCCGCCGAGCACGGCGAGCCGTCCCGGCACCTCGAGCGTCTCCGTCGCCTCCACGTTCGTCCAGTAGTCGACCGCGTCGAGACCGTCGATGGGCGGGATCACCGGTGAGGAGCCCGTTGCGATCACGAGGCGGTCGTAGCGCAGCTCGGTGTCGCCGACCTGCACGATGCCCGGCTCCGTCACGACTGCGTCTCCGCGGACGAGCTCGGCGTTCATCGACGCGAGCCACTTGACCTGGGAGGCATCGTCGCGCTCCGCCACCCAGTCGCGCCACGCGAAGATCCGCTGCACGTCGAGCTCGCCGGCCGACAGCGCGCCGTCCGAGTGACGTGCGGCGGCGGCGAGCTCCGGGGCGCGCAGCATCGTCTTCGTCGGCATGCACGCCCAGTACGAGCACTCGCCGCCGACGAGCAGCCGCTCGACGACCGTGACGCGCATCTCGGTATCCAGCCGCCGCAGCGCGCCGACGAAGTGCTCGCCCGAGGATCCTCCACCGAGGACGACGACGTGCGTCATGCGCGGGTGCCGGGATTCATTTCCGCTGACACTACCGTGGTCGATCGCGGGTTCCTGATCCCGGCGAGACCGATCGCGCCGCCTGCGGCGACGAGCGCGGCGGTGATCGCCATCGCGAGGCGAAAGCCCGACTGGTCGAGCCGGTTGTCGCCGCCCGCGACCGCCGCGCCGACGATCGCGATCCCGAGCAGCCCGGCGACCCGGGCGACAGCGTTGTTGACACCGCTTGCGATGCCGGCGTCGTGGTCGTCGGCGTCGCTCAGCACCGTCGCCGTGAGCGGCGCGACGATCATCGAGAGCCCCACCGAGAAGACGAGGAGCGGCGGCAGGAGCTCCAGCCAGTAGGAGAAGCCGGGCGTAAGCCTGATCGTGCCGAGCAGGCCGGCTGCTGCGACAAGCGGACCGAGCCCCATGAAGAGGCGCGGGCCGTGACGCATCGAAAGGCGTCCGACGCGCGGCGAGAGCACGAACATGACGAGCGTGATCGGAAGGAGAGCCAGGCCGCTCTGCAGCGCGGAGTACCCGTCGAGTTGCTGCACGAAGAGCACGAGGAAGAACGTCAGCGTCGAGAGGCCGGCGTAGACGCTCACCGTCTCGACGTTCGCGAACGAGAAGTTCCGCCGGGAGAAGAGCGCGAGCGGCAGCATGGGTTGGGGCGCCCGGCGCTCCCACGCGACGAACACGAGCAGGAGCGCGATCCCTGCGATCAGCGTCGCGGCGATCAGCGGATCGCTCCAGCCGCGGGTGGGCGCCTCGATCAGTGCGAAGACGGGGCCGGCGAGCCCGAGCGCGCAGAGCGTCCCGCCGGCGACGTCGAGCCGTGGCCGCTGCTCGCCCGGCTTGCGCTTCGGCACGGCGTAGGCGACGAGCGCGAGGGTGACTGCGACGAACGGGACGTTGACCAGGAAGATCCAGCGCCAGCTCGTGTTGGTGACGAGCCAGCCGCCGACAAGCGGCCCGACGACGAACGCGACGCCCGTCCAGGCGGTCCAGGAGCCGATCGCGGCGCCTCGCTCCTCGCCGGCGAAGGTCGCCGTGATCACCGCGAGCCCCGCCGGAGTCAGCACGGCACCCGCGATTCCCTGCAGCCCGCGTGCGAGGATCAGCGTCGTTCCGTCCGGCGCCGCCGCGCAGAGGACGGACGTGATCCCGAACGCCGCGATCCCGAGCATGAACACGAGCCGCGCGCCGAAGAGATCGCCGAGCGAGCCGCCGACGAGGAGCAGCGAGCCGAGGGTGAGCAGATAGGCGTCGACGACCCACTGCTGGAGGGCGAGGCCGCCGCCGAGGTCGCGCTGGATCGCCGGGAGCGCGACGTTCACGACCGTCGAGTCGACGAACACGATGATCGAGCCGAGGATGCACGCGGCGAGCACCAGCCGGCTGCGACGGGAGGTGGGGGAGGAGGGCGGCGCCAGGCGTTCGATCCTCCCACACGCGGGCGGGAGCGCCCGCGCCGCGCTCAGTTCGAGCGCGGCGAGCGCCTCCGCCTCGGGATCCTGCTGCCCCGCAGTTGCTCGACGCGTGCGTCGGTGACGAGCTTCGTGAAGTAGGGGTCCGACGGCCGCATAGGTGCTCCTTTCATTCGGCCTCAAATATCTTGATATCAAGAGAGTACCAAATAACCTTCTTGACGTCAAGAGATTTGCTGTCACAATCAGCGCAGATGGCCGAGGATCACATCGACCGCTTCCTGCAACGGCTCGCGGCGCTGCCGCGTGAGGTCGACATCGATCTCGACGTCGAGGCGATCGTCGACCGGATCGGCGGCATCAACCGGCGCATCAAGCGCGGGATGGAGCGGACGCTCGCCGAGCACGACCTCAGTCACCCGGACTGGCAGGTCCTGACCGCGTTACGGCTGCTCCCGCCGCCGCACAGCAGCTCGCCGGGTGTCCTCGCCGCGGATCTCGAGGTCTCGAGCGGCGCGATGACGAGCCGCCTCGACCGGCTCGAGGAAGCCGGTCTCGTCGCGCGGCGCCCGGCCCCGGACGACCGGCGCGGCGTCGTGATCGAGCTGACCGACGCCGGGCGCGAGACCTGGGACCGGGCCGCGAGCGTGCAGGGCCGCCGCGAGGCTTTCTTCGCTTCCGCCCTCTCGAAGGACGAGCAGCACCAGCTGAACGACTTGCTGCGCAAGCTGATGCTCGCCTTCGAGGAACGCGAGAACGCTACGAGCTGACGGTCGCTGCGACGGTCGCCTGGCGGCCGTCGCGCGTGAAGGCGCGCACTTCGAGCGTGTGCGATCCCGGCGTCGGCGTCCAGGTGGTCGTCCACGGCTCGCGCGTCTCGGTCGCGATCACCGCGCCGTCGACGACGAACTGCACGCGCGCGATCGGCCCGACCGTGTGCGCGTGCCATTCGAGCGGCCCGGTCACGATCTGGCCGTCGGCGAGGTTCTGCTCGGGCGGGGGCAGCGGCGGACGCTTCGGGCGGACGTCGTTCGACACGACGAGCGGGAGGCGGCGCTTCGCGACCCGGCCGTCGCGCGCGACGGCCGCGAGCGTGATCCGGTGCAGCCCGTCGTGGGCGCGGCGCGAGTCCCAGTGGAGCGTGTACGGCGCGCGCCGGTCGCGGCTGACGATGTGCCCGTCCACGTAGAGGCCGATGCCGCCTGTGTGCGCACCGCGCACGTTCGCGCGCACGCGCAGCACGCCCTTCACTTTCTCCCAGGCGTGGATCGCCGACGTGGTGAGGGCGAAGTTGCGGTTCGCGACGTCCACCACGAGCCGCTCGCTCGCTATGTGATGGCCGGTGCCGATCGCGCGCACGGTCAGGAGGTGGGTGCCGTTCGCGACGTTGGTCGTGTTCCAGCCGCGCCCGCCGCCGAAGGCGAACGGCCTGCGCGAGTCACTCCACACGAGCTGCCCGTCGAGCAGGAACTCGACGCGGCGCGCGCGTTTCGTCCTGACGACCCACGGGACGATGCCGCTGAGTGTCTCGCCGCGGTCGATCGTGGTCGTGTCGACGTGCACCGCGTAGCGCTCCGGGAACGCGAAGTGGCGCACGAGGTTCAGGTAGTAGCCCCAGCGCCAGTACGGCCCGGGATCGGTGTGATGGTCGCTGCCGCCGAGGAGCGCCGGATTGTTCGGGTCGGGCACCTGCGAGTGGCCGATGATGTGCGTCCGGTCGACCGGGATCGAGTACCGGCGTACGAGCCAGGCGACGAGCCGGGCGGACGAGCGGTACTCGGCGGTCGTGTAGCCGGCGGGGTCGTACGTGTCGCCGACGTGCTCGATGCCGATCGAGTGGGCGTTCACCGACGCGTTGCCCGAGTGCCAGGCGATGTCGGAGAGGTGGACGAGTTGCACGATCGAGCCGTCGCGCGCGATCACATAGTGCGCCGACGCGTGCGAGTGGCCGCCCGAGAGGTACCAGACGTTGCCGTCGAGGCTGCCGCCGTCGGTGTCGTGGATGACGATCGTCGTGACCGCATGGGTGCCACGGCTTGCCTTGGTGTAGCTGCCGTCGCCGCGCATCCAGGTCAGCGGCGGGCGCTTCACCGGCAGGGCGGCAGCCGCCGCCGACACGCCGGCGAGCGCGCAGAGAACGACCGCCGCGAATGCCCTCCTGACCACGACCTTCTACGTTGTAACCGATATTTCGCTCAACCGATACTGGCCGTGCGCAGGCCGGCGTCGCCCGAGCGGGCGCCGAGCGCGTGGAACGGCTCCCGCTCGCGCTTCCCCTCGATGCAATCGGCGAGGTACTCGGCGAGGGCCGGGCCATGCTTGAAGCCGTGCCCGGAGCTGCCGCCGGCGAGCCACCAGCCGGGGTGCTCCGGATGGCGGTCGACGATAAAATGCGTGTCGGCGGACAGGTCGTACTGGCAGACGCGCCCGCCGAGGACCGGCGCCTCGGCGAGGGCGGGAAAGCGCTGCGCGGCGTATGCACGTGCCTCGCGCTCGCGTTCCGCGAGGGGGATCCGGTCGACCGTGTCGGGATCGATCTCCTCGCCGGGCAGGTCGGGCGCGACCTTCACGCCGAGTCCCGCGATGTCGCCGTGGCCGTAGTACGGGGCGTCGTAGTCGCAGAAGCCGGGGGCGTCCTGCCACGCCGAGTCGGCGCCGAAGAAGAAGACGTCGCGCCGCGTGATCTTCAGCTCGACGTGCTGCGGGAAGAGACCCGCGAGCCACGGGCCGCAGGCCCAGACGACGACGTCCGCGCCCGGCGGCGCCGCGGGTGTGGCACGGCCGCCTTCGACACGCACGCCGTGGCGCACGCCGTCCTCGACGAGCAGCTGGGTCGCGGCGCGTGCGCGCAATACGCCGGCGTCCGATTCGAGTAGCACCGCCGCGAGGTCGCCCGTCGCGAACGAGGGGTAGAGGGAGCGCGCGTCGTCCGGCGCGAGCCATTCGTAGGAGACGCCGAGCCGGTCGAGCGCGGGGCGACTGCGCGCCTCGAACCCGTCCTCGCGCTGCGCGAACCACGCGACGCCAACCGGCTCCCAGATGCGCGTCCCGGTCTGCTCCTGCAGGTCGATCCAGAGCGAGCGCGCACGCCACGCGAGGTCGGCGTACCAGTCGACGCCGCCGTGCGCCATCCGGAGGAGCCGCGTGTCGCCGCCGGACGCGGAGCGGACGGTGCCCGGGGCGTACTGCTCGACGAGGGTCACGTGCCAGCCGCGCAGCGCGAGCTCGCGCGCGGTCGCCGCACCGAAGACGCCGGCCCCGACGACGCACGCCGAGCTCACGTGCGAGACCAGTCCGGAAACGGCAACACGCGCGCGATCGTAGAGCAAGTAACAGACTGTTACTTGCTCGGTTGAAGCGGTTGGACGGCCCCAAACCGGCTCGTTCGGGCCGAACCGTCTCGAGCCAGGCGCTTGTAACAGACTGTTACTTGCCGTCGAGCGCGTCGCGCAGCGACGCGACGAAGCGGCCGAGCTCCGCGGGGCCGACCTCCGCGGCTTCGACGGCGCGGGAGCCGACGGCGATCCCGTCCACGAGCTCGGCGGCGGCGTGTGCGTGCGCGGGGGTCGAGATCCCGAACCCCGCGTAGAGCGGCGCGTCCGTGGCGGCGCGCGCTCGTTCGGCGAGCGGCGCGAGCGTCGGGGCGAGGTCGGCGCGGGCGCCGGTCGTGCCGGTGACCGTGACGAGGTAGAGCCAGCCGTCGGTCGCGTCCGCCGCGAGCTTCAGCCGCGCGTCGGTGGACGTCGGCGCGACGAGCTGAACGCGGCGAAGCTCCGGCCGCACGTCGGACGGAAGGTCGACGACGATGAACGACGTCGCGCCCGCATCACGCGCGTCCCGCTCCAGCTTCTCCCAGCCGTACGCGTCGAAGATCGACGCGTACGTCATCAATACGACCGGCACGTCGATGAGCGTGCGCGTCTGCGCGAGCACGTCGAGGCACCTGCCCGTGCGCATGCCCGCGGCGAGCGCCCGCTCGCCCGCGCGACGGATCACCGGCCCGTCCGCGAGCGGGTCGGAGAACGGAAACCCGAGCTCGACGATGTCAGCGCCCGACTCGACGGCGACGCGTGCGAGCTCGGGCGTCTCCGGCATCGCCATCAGGTAGACGACGAGCGTCTTCACTGTGCGAGAACTTCGGCGAGGTCCTTGTCGCCGCGGCCGGAGAGGCACACCGCAACGAGCTCGGCGCCGCAGTCGAGCGCGCGCGCGAGCGCATGTGACGACTCGAGCGCCGGGACGATCCCCTCCGTCTTGCAGAGACGGTGGAAGGCCGCGACTGCCTCGTCGTCCGTGCACGTGACGTACTCCGCGCGACCGGTGTCGCGCAGGTGCGCGTGTTCGGGCCCGACGCCGGGGTAGTCGAGCCCGGCCGAGATCGAGTGCGCGTCCATGATCTGCCCGTCCTCGTCGGCAAGGAGCGACGAGCGAGCGCCATGCAACACGCCCGCGCGGCCCGAGCTGAGGGAAGCGGCCCCCGCCGCCTCCACCCCGATCAGGCGTACGTCCTCTTCCGGAACGAAGTCGTAGAACATGCCGATCGCATTCGAGCCGCCGCCGACACACGCAACAACCGCCTCCGGCAGCCGGCCCTCCGCCACCAGGAACTGCTCGCGCGCCTCGCGGCCGATCACGCGCTGCAGCTCGCGCACGATCTCGGGGTACGGCGCGGGGCCGACGCACGACCCGATCAGGTAATAGGTGTCGTCCACGTTCGCGATCCAGTCGCGGATCGCCTCGCTCGTCGCCTCCTTCAGCGTCCGCGTCCCGAACTCGACGGGGCGCACCTCGGCACCGAGCAGCTTCATGCGCTCGACGTTCGGCGCTTGGCGGCGGATGTCTTCGCTGCCCATGTAGACGATGCACTCGAGGCCGAAGCGCGCACACACGGTTGCGGTGGCGACGCCGTGCTGGCCGGCGCCGGTCTCGGCGATGATCCGGCGCTTGCCGAGACGCTGTGCGATCACCGCCTGCCCGAGCGCGTTGTTCAGCTTGTGCGCGCCCGTGTGCATCAGGTCCTCGCGCTTGAGGTAGACGCGCTGGTCCGGCGCGAAGCGCGCAGCTCGCGTCAGCGGCGTCGGGCGACCGCCGTAGCTCGTGCCGAGCTCGTGCAGCTCGGCCCGGAACGCGTCGTCGTCGCGCAGGGACGCCCACGCCGCTTCCAGGTCGTCGAGCGCCGGAATCAGCGTCTCGGGGACGTAGCGGCCGCCGTAGGCGCCGAAGGTCTGGCTCATCGCGCCGCCTCCACCCATGCGCGCAGCGAATCATGGTCCTTGATCCCGGGTGACTCCTCGGTGGAACGTGCCGAGTCGACTGCCCAAGGGCGTACGCACTCGATCGCCTCCGCGACGTTCTCGGGGCCGAGCCCGCCGGCGAGCATCACGCGGCCCGCGGTCGAGCGCGCGCGCTCGACGTGCGACGGGTCGCCCTGCTCCCACGGCAGGTCGACGACGGTGCCGACGCGCTCACCGCGGCGCAGCAGCACCGCGTCGCGCGAGCGGTGGCCGTCCTCGCGCCCGTAGAACTGGACCAGATCCGCATCGGTGTCGTCCGTCTCGCCGACGAAGACCGCGACGCGCAGCACCGAGTCGGGCACGTCGAGCAGCGCGTCCGCGCGGCGCGGGCTCTCGTCGGCCAGGATGAATCCGACGAGATCGGCTCCCGCCTCGACAGCCGCGTCGACGTCGTGCTGCCGCGTCAGCCCGCATACCTTGACGAGCGGCCGCGCGAGCAGGTCGCGCAGCTTCGCGCCGGGATCGGCGGCGCGCATGAGCGTCGAGCCGACGAGCACTGCGTGTGCGCCGGACAGCTCCGCGAGCGCCGCCTGCGCGCGCGTCTCGATGCCACTCTCGGCGACGATCGTGCGGTCGCGCGGAGCAGCGGCGAGCAATTCGAGCTGCGCCGCGCGATCGATGCGGAACGTCGCGAGGTCGCGCGCGTTGATGCCGACCACGGGCGCGTCGAGTGCAACTGCGCGCGAGAGCTCCGCTGCGTCGTGTGCCTCGACGAGCGTGTCCAGGCCGAGCGTGCGGGCGACACGCAGCAGGGCATCCGCCGTGGTGTCGTCGAGGTCGCGCAGCAGGAGCAACACCGCGTCGGCGCCCGTGTCGCGGGCAGTCTCGAGGTCGGCCGGCGTCGAGAAGAATCCCTTCGCGAGCAGCGGGAGATCGGTTGCCGCCCGCGCCACGCGCAGGTCGTCCCACGACCCCGCAAAGCGCTCGTCGACGAGCACCGACATCGCCCGAGCTCCCGCGGCCTCGTATGCGCGCGCGATCTGTGTGACGTCGCCGTCCCGCCGAATGTCACCGGCCGACGGGGAGTGCCGCTTGAACTCGGCGATCGCGCCGAAGCCGTCGCGTGCAAGCGCCTCCGCGAACCTCATGCCACGACTCCCTGGCGCGAGAACGCGATCAGGTCCTCGAGCTTCTCGGCCGCTGCCCCGCTCTCGAGCGTCTCGCGTGCGATGCCGATTCCCTCCTTCAGATCTCGTGCATGTCCGCCGGCCGCGATCGCACCGGCCGCGTTGAGCAGGATCGCAGAGCGGCGACCCCCGTCGCCGCCGTGAAAGACATCGCGGATGCGCGCCGCGTTCTCGGCCGGCGTGCCGCCGCGCAGCTCGTGCGGGTCGCAGCGCTCGATGCCGAGGTCGAGCGGGTCGATCTCGCGGCGCCGGACCGATCCGTCCTCGACCTCGCAGACGAGGTTGACGCCGACCGGCGAGAGCTCGTCGATTCCGCCGGCGCCGTGCACGACGAACGCGCGACGCGCGCCCAGCTGCGCGAGCACATCGGCGATCACGGGGACGAGCGCGGGCGCGTACACGCCCACGACCTGGGCACGCGCGCCCGCGGGGTTCGTCAGCGGCCCGAGCACGTTGAAGACCGTGCGCGCCGCCAGCTCTTGCCGCACCGGGCCGGCGTGCTTCATCGCCGGGTGGTGCGTCGGCGCGAACATGAAGCCGAAGCCGAGCTCGTCGATCGAGCGCGCGATCTGCTCGGGCGAGAGATCGAGCCGGAACCCGAGCGCCTCGAGCACGTCGGCCGAGCCGGACGCGGACGAGACAGAGCGGTTGCCGTGTTTCGCGACGCCCGCGCCTGCCGCCGCTGCAAGGAGCGCGGCGGCGGTCGAGATGTTGAACGTCTTGCCGCCGTCACCCCCGGTGCCGGCCGTGTCGACGAGGTCGCCGCGCGCCGGACGCACCGCGACCGCGTGCGCGCGCATCGCCTCGGCCGAGCCTGCGATCTCCTCGGCCGTCTCGCCCTTCAGGCGCAGCGCCACGAGGAAGCCGCCGATCTGAGCGGGCGTCGCCTCGCCCGACATGATCGAGTCCATCACGCGCCGCGCCTGCGCGCGGGTCAGGTCGTTGCCGTCGAGCAGCCGAGCGAGTGCGTCCTGTATCACGAGCGCACACCCTGCAGGAAGTTGCGGGCGATGTCACGGCCGTTCGGCGTGAGCACCGACTCCGGGTGGAACTGCACGCCGTCGACCGGCAGCTCGCGATGGCGGACGGCCATCACCTCGCCGTCCTCGGCAGTCGCGGAGATCTCGAACACGTCCGGAACGGCCGTCGCCGCGAGCGAGTGGTAGCGGCCGGCCTGAAAGCCCTCCGGCAGACCGCTGAAGATCCCGCGGCCGTCGTGCGCGACGCTCGTTGCCTTCCCGTGCACGAGGTGCCGCGCCTGACCGACTTCGCCGCCGTGGACCTGCACGAGCGCCTGGTGCCCGAGGCACACGCCGAGCGTCGGGATGCGAGACGAGAGGCGCCGCAGGATCGCGGGCGTCGCGCCCGCCGCCTCCGGCCGTCCCGGCCCGGGCGAGATGACGAGGTGGCTGGGCCCGAGCTGCTCGGCCTCGTCCGCTGTGAGCTCGTCGTTCCGGCGGACGACGACCTCAGCCCCGAGCTCGCCGAGGAGGTGCGCCAGGTTGTAGGTGAACGAGTCGTAGTTGTCGACGAGCAGGATCACCTGCGCGCCTCCGCGAGGTCGATCGCGGTCTCGAGGGCGGCGAGCTTGCGCAGGCACTCGTCGTGCTCGGCGCGGGGGTCGCTCTCGACGACGATCCCGGCGCCCGCCTGGAGGAGCGCGCGCCCGTCGTGGAGAACGACCGTGCGGATCGCGATACAGGCGTCGAGCGGGCCGCCCGGCAGCGAGTAGAGAACGGTGCCGCCGTACGGGCCGCGCCGGTACTGCTCGAGCTCCGAGATGATCTGCATCGCCCGCACCTTCGGCGCGCCGGAGACGGTGCCCGCAGGGAACGTCGCGCGCAGGAGATCGAACTGCGAGACGCCGGGGCGCAGCTCGCCGGCGACCTCCGAGACGAGGTGCGTGATGTGCGAGAACCGCTCCGCCTGCAGGAAGCGCACCACCTCGACCGTGCCGGGAACGCACACGCGCGAGAGGTCGTTTCGGCCCAGGTCGACCAGCATCACGTGCTCGGCGCGGTCCTTCTCGGAGGCGAGCAGGCGCTCGGCGTCGCCTGCACCGGGGCTCGTCGAGCCGGCGATCGGGTTGACCGAGGCGCGCGCACCCTCGAGCTTCACGAGCGTCTCCGGCGAGGAGCCGACGAGCGAGACCCCGTCGAGCTCGAGCAGGAAGAGGTACGGCGACGGATTGACGCGCCGCAGCGAGCGATAGACCGAGAGCGGCGACACATCGGTGCGCCGCTCGGCGCGCTGCGAGAGCACGATCTGGAACGCGTCGCCGCGCCGGATGTGCTCCTTGCACGCCTCGACACCGCGCTCGTACTCGAACCGGCCGGGCAACCTGCGCGTCGTGCCGCGCGCGCCGCCGGTCTCGCGCGGGATCGTCGGCACCTGCCGCTCGAGCAGCGCGGTGACGTCGCCCGGGTCGCCGGCGAGCACCTCCGCCATGTTGCGCGTGTGATCGAAGCGGACGAGCACGTCGGCGACGACGAAGCGGCTCTCAGGCAGCCCGTTGCCCGCTGCGGGAAGCTCCACGGTCGGCTCGAGCGCCGCCACGTGGTCGTAACCGAGGTAGCCGACGACAGGTTCGTCGAGCGCCTCCGCCTCGGCGAAGCTCACGATCCGGTCACCGCAGCCGACGAGCGAATAGCGGCCGAGCCGGCCCTGGTCGACCGACTCGAGCAGGAACGCAGCGCGCGCGGAGTCGCGCAGGTGGAGGTATGCCCCGAGCGGGGTGAGGAGGTCGGTGTTGAGCACGGTCGAGATGTTCACGAGACGGAAAACGACCCTTGCGGGTCGTCGGTTCGAGCGGTTCGGGCTGTCGGCGCGATCGTTCCTACGCGCGCAGGCTCCCGCCCCGCTCGTGGCGCCACGCCCACCAGTTCGAGGTCGGAGAGCTCATCTGCGGTCAGGGTAGGCGCTCCTGCTTGAATGCGCAAGCTGCATGGCCGCGCCCGCTCTTCTCGCTCAACTCCTCGCAGCTCCAGGCCCTTCGGGCCACGAGGAGGAGCCCGCCCGCATCTGGCGCGAGGCAGCCTCGGCCTTCGCCGAGGTCACCTCCGACACGCTCGGATCCTCGTTTGCGCGCGTCGCCGCAGGCGAGGGTGCCCCGACGCTCGCGATCGTCGGCCACATCGACGAAATCGGTGTCGCGATCACGAACATCGAGGAGAACGGCCTGCTCTCGTTCACCACGATCGGCGGCATCAGTCCGGAGACGCTGCACGGCCAGCGTTTCGAGCTCCTCACGCGAAACGGCCGCATCCCGGCGGCGGTGACGCGGAAGCGGCTCTACCCCGAGCAGCTGCGCGACCGGCCGAAGCTCGAGCTCGCGGACCTCCACATCGACATCGGCGCGAGGAGCCGCGAGGATGCAGAGAGCCTCGTCCGCGTCGGCGATCCCGGCGTCTGGACCGGCGCGCCCGTCGAGTTGCCGAACAACAGGCTGCTCTCGCGCGCGCTCGACAACCGCCTCGGCGCGTACATCGCGCTCGAGTGCGCGCAGCGCATCGCAGAGTCGAAGTCCGCCGAGGTCGACGTCGTCGCCGTTGCCGCCGTGCAGGAGGAGATCGGCCTCTACGGCGCGCGCGCCGCCGCCTACGGGCTCGACCCGCAGGTCGCGATCGCGATCGACGTCACCCCCGCGACCGACGTGCCGGGCGGCGATGCACGGCGCGCCGGGCGCATCGAGCTCGGGATGGGCGCGATGATCGCCCGTGGGCCGACGCTGAACAAGCACGTCACCGAGCTCCTCGCCGAGGTCGCCGAGGCGGAAGGCATCCCACACGCCTTCGAGGTCTATTCGCGCACCACATCCACCGACGCCGACGAGATTCATCTCGTGCGCGCCGGCGTTCCGACCGGACTCGTGTCGATCGCGACGCGGTACCTCCACAGCCCGAACGAGATGTGCGACCTCGAGGACGTGGAGTCGATCGTCCGACTCGTCGTCGCGTTCGCCGGCCGCATGACCCGCGAGCGGTCGTTTCTGCGCTGATGGCGGTGCGCAGCGTCATCGTCAGCGCGGTGCGGACGCCGTTCGGCAAGCTCGGCGGCGGCCTCGCCCCCTACGAGGCGACGGAGCTCGGCGGCCACGCGATCAGGGCGGCGCTCGAGCGGATCGGCGTCGAGCCCGGGGAGCCGCAGTACGTGATCATGGGGCAGGTGCTGCAGGCGGGAGCGGGTCAGGCGCCGGCGCGCCAGGCTGCGATCGACGCAGGCCTGCCGAAGGAGACGCCGGCGGACACGATCAACAAGGTGTGCGCATCGTCGATTCGGGCGATCGAGATCGCCGACTCGATGATCCGTGCCGGCGACGTCGACGTCGTCGTGACCGGCGGCATGGAGTCGATGTCGAACGCGCCGTACCTCCTGAAGAAGGGGCGCTTCGGCTACCGGCTCGGCCACGGGGAGCTGCTCGACTCGATGGTGTTCGACGGCCTGACCTCGACGTTCGACCAGCTGCACATGGTCGTGCAGAACTCGAACGTGGCGCGCGAGCTCGGCATCTCGCGCGAGCAGCAGGACTCATGGGCTGCGCGCTCGCACGAGCGTGCCGCGGCCGCGCAGGATGCGGGCCGCTTCGACGACGAGATCGTCCCGGTCGGCGAGGTGACGGCGGACGAGGGCATTCGGCGCGACACGACGGTCGACAAGCTCGCGGCGCTGAAGCCTGTGTTCGACCCGGAGGGGACTACGACGGCCGGCAATGCTCCGGGTGTGAACGACGGGGCGAGTTGCGTGATCGTCTGCTCGGAGGAGTGGGCCGCGAAGCGCGGGCTCGAGCCGCTTGCAACCATTCTCTCGCAGGGCTACGTCGCCGACGATTTCGCGTACCTCGCGCGCACGCCGGCGAACGCCGGAGCGATGGCGCTCGAGCGCGCCGGCAAGGCGATCGGCGACGTGAAGCGCGTCGAGATCAACGAGGCGTTCGCGTCGGTCGCGTGGAACTCGACCAAGCTGCTCGGCGCAGACGAGGCGAACGTGAACGTGAACGGCGGCGCCGTCGCGCTCGGGCATCCGATCGGCGCGTCCGGTGGAAGAATCGTGGCCACGATGGTGCACGAGCTGCGCCGCTCCGGCGGCGGCCTCGGGCTCGCGGCGATCTGCTCCGGCGGCGGGCAGGGCGACGCGCTGCTCATCGAGGTGTGATCCGTTCCGCGGGAGGCGTCGTCGTCCGCGACGGCCGCGTGCTGCTCGTGCACCGCGACCGCTACGACGACTGGTCGCTGCCGAAGGGGAAGCTCGAGCCGGGGGAGACGTGGGAGGAGGCGGCCCTGCGCGAGGTCCTTGAGGAGACCGGCCTCGATTGCACGCTTGGCGAGCCGCTCGGGTCGACCTTCTACGAGCCCGGCGGCGTGCCGAAGGAGGTGCGCTGGTGGCGCCTGAGCGCGGACGGCGACGCGGGTATCTCCGACGAGGTGGACGCGGTGCGCTGGGTGACCCTCGCCGAGGCGCGCGAGCTGCTCAGCTACGACTCGGAGCGCGCGCTGCTCGAAACGCTCGAACCTGGTTCGCTCTGCGAACCAGGTTCGTGAGTCAAGCTCTTGCGGTAACGCACCTCCGGCGCCCGCACGCCCCAGCGCTCCTCCGCCTTGCGCGCGCCGTCGATCGCCCACCCGGCGCGCTCGTAGAACCGGCGCGCGCGTGGGTTGTCCTCGAGCACCCAGAGCGTCGCCTCCGCGTACTCCGCGGTGAGCTGTGCCTCCGCGTGCGTCATCAGTGAGAGGCCCGCACCGGTCGACCAGTGGTCGGGATCGACGTAGAGCGCGTACAGCTCGCCGATGCCGCGCTCGTCGCGGCTCGGGCCGATGGACGAGAAGCCGACGACCGCGCCGCCCCGAACCGCGACGCTCGTCGTCCAGCCTCGCGGCGGCGTCTGGAGCCGCGGCCGCCAGCGGCTCTCGTCGACCGGGAGCGCGTCGAGCTCCTCCGGTGGGAACACGTGGCGGTAGGCGGCGCGCCAGCCGGCGATGCGAATCGTCTCGATCGCGAGCGCGTCGGCGGCGGTTGCCTTCCGGACCTCCATCAGGCGAAGGGTAGGCTCCTGCGCCGTGAAGATCGAGCATGTCCTCGTGGTGGGGGCCGGTCAGATGGGAGGCGGGATCGCGCAGGTCGTCGCCGCGTCCGGCCGCCGCGTCTCGCTGCACGATCCGTTCCCGGGCGCGGTGGAGAAGGGGCTCGCGGCGATGCAGCGGAGCCTGACCAAGCTCGGTGCCGACGTCGAGGAGACGCTCGGGCGCGTCGAGCCCGCCGCGGAGCTCGTTCCTGCCGACCTGATGATCGAGGCGATCAGCGAGGACGCGGCGGCGAAGGAAGCGCTCTTCCGGCGCGCCGACGGCGTCCTCCCGGAGGGTGCGATTCTCGCGTCCAACACGAGCTCGATCCCGATCACCTCGCTCGCAGCCGTGACCGGACGCCCGGAGTGCGTGATCGGCATGCACTTCTTCAACCCGGTGCCGGTCCTGAAGCTCGTCGAGGTGATCCGCGCCGTCCAGACCTCAGACGAGACGGCGGCCGCGATCGTCCAGCTGGCGCGCGAGCTCGGCAAGGAGCCGGCCGAGGCGCGCGACTTCCCGGGATTCGTCTCCAACCGGATCCTGATGCCGTTCATCAACGAGGCGGCATACGCACTGCTCGAGGGTGTCGCCGAGCCCGATGCGATCGACACGATCGCGAAGCTCGGCTTCGCGCATCCGATGGGTCCGCTCGCGCTTGCCGACCTGATCGGGCTCGACACCTGTGTCGCGATCATGGACGTGCTGCACCGCGGGCTCGGCGACCCGAAGTACGCGCCGTGCCCGCTGCTTCGCCAGTACGTGCAGGCCGGCCGCCTCGGGCGGAAGTCCGGCCGCGGCTTTTACGAGTACCAGTAGGCTGCGCGCGTGGACTGGCGCGCCTACCACGCGATCAACACGTTCGTCGCGCACCACGCGTGGCTCGGGCGCACATTTCACGTGATCGAGACCTACGGCACGATCGCGATCGGCGTTGCCGCGTTCTGCCTCTGGCTGCTCGCGCGGCCCGGCGGGAACCCCAAGTGGAAGCTCGTCTCAGGATCGGCGCTCGGCGCCGCGGCGCTCGGCCTGCTGATCAACAAGATCATCTCTTCCGCGTGGCATCGCGACCGTCCGTTCGCGCATCACTCGGCGCATGTCTGGGGTCCGCGCAAGACCGATGCCTCCTTTCCGAGCGACCACGCGAGCGCGGCGTTCGGCATCGCCGTCGCCGTCGCTCTGCTCGACCCGCTTGCGGGTGTGCTCTTCATAGTGCTCGCGATCCTGATCGCAGTGGGCCGCGTCATCGTCGGGGAGCACTACCCTGGCGACGTGATCTCCGGCGCTGCGATCGGGACGGCGTCGGCGCTGATCGTGATCCACCTCGCGCGCCCGGTGATCGCGCTCCTCGTGCACCTCGTCGAGCGCGCGACCGACCCGGTGCTCGCGCTCGTGTGGCGCAGACGCGTGACAAACGGGTAACGGTCCGGTGAACGCGCGTTCGAAGCGCTGACGGTCTGGTAGAAACCCGCGCGATGCCCCTTCGCCTGACCCCTCAGAAGCGTGAGTTCTTCGTGCTCTTCAGCAAGGCATCCGCGAACGCCTGGGCGATCGCGGGCGCGCTCGTAGAGCTGCTCGAGCGCTGGCCGGACAAGGAGAAGCTGCGCGACATCCGCGAGCTCGAGCACGAAGGGGACCGGCTGACGCACGAGGTGATCAACCTCCTCAACCGGACCTTCGTCACGCCCCTCGACCGCGACGACATGTACCGCCTCGCGTCGGTGATCGACGACGTGTGCGATCACATCGACGAAGCAGCCGACAACATCGACGCGTACGAGGTCACGGAGGTTCCGGAGAAGGCGCGAATGCAGGCCGAGGTGATCTACCGCGCGGCTGGGCGTCTGCACGAGGCGGTCGAGCTGCTCGAGGGCTTCAAGGATTCGGCGCGGCAGCTGAACGCGCTGCGCGAGCTCGAGGACGAAGGCGACCGGATCTCGCGCGAGGCGATCGCCGATCTGTTTCGCTCGGGTGCCGACCCGCTGACGATCATCCGCTGGAAGGACATCCACGAGCAGCTCGAGGAAGCGGTCGACGCCTGCGAGAACGCCGCCGACGTCCTCGAGGCGATTCTCGTCAAGAACCGGTGATCCTTCTCGTCGTCACCATCGTCGTGGCGCTCGCGTTCGACTTCACGAACGGCTTCCACGACACGGCGAACGCAGTTGCGACGTCCGTCTCGACACGTGCGCTCTCACCGCGCCTCGCCGTTCTCGTCGCTGCGGTTGCAAATCTCGGCGGTGCCTTCGTCACCACGGCGGTTGCGACGACGATCGGCAAGGGCGTCATCGACACCGGCCTCGCCAACTCCCGCACGGTCCTGGCGGCCGTCCTCGGGGCGATCGTCTGGAACCTGCTGACCTGGTGGGGCGGCCTTCCGTCCTCCTCGTCACACGCGTTGATCGGCGGCCTGATCGGCGCGGCGCTCGTCCAGTCGGGAGAGAACGGCGTGCAGTGGCACGGCCTCGCGCACAAGGTCGCGCTGCCGGCTCTCTGGTCGCCGACCGTCGCGTTCATCGCCGCGTTTCTCCTGCTCCTCGCGATCTACTGGATCTTCCAGTGGATGACGCCCGGCCTCGCCAACAGGTCGTTTCGCCTCGGCCAGCTCGCGAGCGGAACGTGGGTCGCGTTCACGCACGGCGCGAACGACGCTCAGAAGACGATGGGTGTGATCGCGCTCGCGCTGTACACGCACGGATCGATCGACACGTTCTACGTCCCCACGTGGGTGAAGATCGCTGCGGGTGTCGCGATCGGGGCGGGAACCTACGTCGGCGGCTGGCGGATCATGCGCACGCTCGGCCAGCGTGTCTTCCAGATGGACCCGCCCGCAGGCTTCGCGGCGCAGGTGACCTCGGGCGCCGTGATCTACGTCTCGACGAGGTACGGCTATCCGCTCTCGACGACGCATGTCGTCTCCGGCGCGGTCATGGGCTCCGGCGCGACGAAGCGCCTTTCGGCAGTTCGCTGGGGCGTCGCGGGGAACATCGTCGGCGCCTGGGTGCTCACGATTCCCGCCTCCGCCGCCGTCGCGGCGCTCCTCTGGTGGCCGATCAAGGTGATCTTCTGATGAAGCTCGGCGTCGGTCCGCGCAGCGCCGAGATCTTCACGCACTTCGCGCGGGCGGGCGACGCCGTGCTTGCCGTTGCGCAGCTCGTCGACCGGCGCTTCCGCGAATGGCCCTCCGGGCCGACGCAGGACGAGGTGAAGGAGCTCGAGCACGAGGCCGACCGCGTCGTCTCCGAGCTCCTGTCGATGACGAACAGCATGTTCCAGACGCCGTACGACCGTGACGACCTGATCACGCTTGCGTTCGCGGTCGATGATGTCGCCGACGCCGCCGAGAATGCCGCCGAGCTCCTGGGTCTCTACGGTGTGGAGACGCCGACCCGGCAGTCGATTGAGCTGTGCGGCCTGCTCGTGGAGGCTTCGGCCGAGCTCGCCCGGTTGCTGCGCGGCCTCAAGGACCGCAACGCTGCGGCGGAGCGCGTGATCGCAATCAAGGAGATCGAGGATCGCGGCGACGACGTCGCGCGCGCCGCGCGTGCAAGCCTCTTCAAGGACGATCGCATCGACCCGATGATCGTCATCCGCTGGAAGGACATCTACGAGGCCCTGGAGGACGCGATCGACGCCTGCGAGACCGCTGCGCATCGCGTCGGCAACATCCTCGTCAAGAACGCGTGAGTCAGCTCGTTTGAGGCGGTGACGAGGTGAGCGCCTGGAGCCCGGCGCGCACGAACGAGATGACCGGATCGATCGCGGCGGCCATCGCCTCGCTGCTGACCGGAGGCGCGAGTGCCTCGCCCTTTTCGTCGAGCGCCTCGAATGCCGCGGTGAGGGAGGCGGCGGCGAGGTGGGGCCGGAGGTCGTCCGGGCCGGTCCCGAGGTCGTCTGCGATCGCGGCCGCAAGCAGGTCCTGGAGCTGTACGAGGCGCGCGTGCTTATGGGAGTTGAGCGTCGCGTCGCACGCGATGGCGCGCTCGAGCTTGGCCTGCAGCTCGCCCTTTGCCTGTGCATGCGAGACGATGAAGTCGCGGAGCGTTCCCAGCGCGTCCTTGCCGTCGGGCCGTTCGGCGAGCACCTGGGCGAGCGCGTCGCGCGTCGCCTGGAAGTCGCAGAAGAGCATGTCCTCCTTGCACGGGAAATACGCGAAGAGCGTCCGGGTGGAGACATCCGCCGCCGCGGCGATCTCCGCCAGCGTCGTCGCCTGGTAGCCGCGCTCGGCGAACAACTCGAGTGCGGCGCGGGAGATCGCGTCGCGCGTCCGCTGCTTCTTCCGCTCGCGGAGCCCTGCCGCCGGATTCATGGGTCGAGGGTAGCACTATTTCCTGCATTTAGCGCAAATTTGCGC
>JAICTB010000061.1 GCA_025936595.1 Thermoleophilia bacterium
GTCGCCTCGAGGCGCATGCCCGGCTCGAGCGGCGCGTGACCGGCGAGCTCGACGACGAGCACCTGGTCGTCGCCGAACTTGAGCACGTCGGCGACCTCGAGCCGCTCCTCCTCGTCGTCCACCAGAAGGGTCCCGTGGTCCGAGACCTGGCCGCCGCTCGCGGCGTAGAAGGGGCTCTGCTCGAGCTTGACGAGCTGCCGGGTTCCCTCGAGCGGCGCCGACGCGGTCACGACGGTGAGCACGGAGGTCCTCGAGTAGCCGACGAAGTCGGTCGGTTGCGTGTCGCCGCCGACGAGCTGCGCCGCTGTCTGCTGCGTGGAGCTCTCGCCGCCACCGCGCGAGATGTCGCGGTGCTCTTCCATCAGGTCGCGGAAGCCGTCGATGTCGATCGTCTGCCCGCGCTCCTCCGCGAGCTCCTCCGCGAGCTCGATCGGGAACCCGTAGGTCGCGACGAGGGCGAATGCGTCCTCCGCGGTGATCGCCGGCCGGCCGGCGAGCTCGTCGAAGACCTTCATCCCGCGCGACAGGGTCTCGGCGAACTTCTCCTCCTCGGCGCGCACGATCCGCTCGATCTCCGCCGCGTGCTCGCGCAGCGCGGGATAGGCCTCTCCCATCTGCTCGATCACGACCGCCGGCAGGCGGTAGACGTCCTGGAGCCCGATGCGCCTCGCCTGGTAGATCGCGCGGCGCAGCAGGCGGCGGCAGATGTAGCCACGGCCCTCGTTGGACGGCTCGATGCCCTCGGCGATCAGGAAGCTCACGGCGCGACCGTGGTCGGCGAGCACCCGGTGCGCGCGCCGTGAGACATCCGAGTCCCCGTAGGCGACGCCCGACTGCTCCTCGACCCAGTCCATGATCAGCCGGAACCCGTCGGTGTCGAACACGGAGCTGACGTCCTGCATGACACACGCCGTCCGTTCGATCCCGTTGCCGGTGTCGACGTTCGGCGTCGGAAGCGGCACGAGGACGTTCCCGGGCAGGAGGTCGTACGCCATGAAGACGAGGTTGTAGATCTCCATGATCCGGTCGCAGTGCCCAGGCCCGCAGGCCGGGTCGCCGCAGGCGTACTTCTCGCCACGGTCGTAGAAGATCTCGGTGCACTGCCCGCAGGGGCCGGTCTCCCCGGACTGCCAGAAGTTGTCCTTGCCGAGCCGGACGATGCGCTCCGGCGGGATGCCCTTCCGCTGCCATGCCGCGATCGCGACCTCGTCCTCCCCGAGCTCGAGCGCGGGATCGCCTTCGTGCACGGTCGCCCACAGGAGCTCGGCCTCGAGGCCGAGGACGCCGGTCACCCAGTCCCAGGCGAAGTCGACGGCCTCGTCCTTGTAGTAGTCGCCGAACGAGAAGTTGCCCATCATCTCGAAGAAGGAGCAGTGGCGGTCGGTGCGGCCGACCTCGTCGAGGTCGTTGTCCTTGCCGCCGGCGCGCAGGCACGGCTGCACGCTGACGACGCGATTCGACGGCGGTTCCTTCGTGCGCAGGAAGTACGGCTTGAACGGCTGCATGCCGGCGATGATGAAGAGCGTCGTCTGGTCCTCGACGGGCGGGACCAGTGAGTGGCCGGGCACGCGCAGGTGTCCGCGCTCCTCGTAGAACGCCTGAAACGCCTCGCGCAGCTCGTTCGTCGTCATCGCCACGGACGACAGTGTACGGACGGGTCTCGGCGGTTAAGCGGCGACGAGCGGGAGGAGCACCGTCATGGTCGTGCCCTGATCGACGACGCTCTCGACGGAGACGAAGCCGTTCATCTGACGCACGGTTCCGAACACGCTGGCGAGGCCGAGGCCCGTTCCCTTGCCGCGCTCCTTCGTCGTGAAGAACGGCTCGAACATCCGCTCGCGAACGTCGGGCGGCATGCCCTCGCCGTTGTCGACGACCCGGATCGCCGCATAGTCGCCGGGCCTCACCTGGTGGACGCCGGCGAGCGTGTCGTCGACCCGCGCGGTCGACGTCTCGATCCTGAGCGTGCCGCCGCGCGGCATCGCGTCTCGCGCGTTCGACGCGAGGTTGATGAGCGCGTTCTCGAGCTGGGCCTCGTCCGCGAGAACGGTCGCGTCCTCGATCGCCGTCTCGACGCGGATGTCGTCGCCGAGAAGCGGCTGGACCATCGGCAGGAGCGTCGTGACGACGTTCGCCACCTGGACGAGCGTCGGCCGGAGATCCTGCTTGCGGCTGTAGGCAAGCAGCTGGGAAGTGAGCTCGTCGGCTCGCTTCGAGGCGTGCGCGACCTGCTGGAGATAGCGGGCGCCCGGCTCGTCGGCATGCGCGAGCGCTAGCTCGGTGTAGCCGGAGATCGCCTGCAACAGGTTGTTGAAGTCGTGTGCGATCCCGGCGGCGAGCTGCCCCACCGCCTCGAGCCGCTGCGCGGTCCTCAGGCGCTGCTCGAGCTGCTCGCGGCCGGCGACGCTCGCGACGAGGTGCGCCGTCTGCTCGACGAGGCTGACGTCGTGGTCCGAGAAGCCCTCGCAGCGCCGCACGTGGATCGTGAAGACCCCGGCGCACGGCCCGCTCTCGGTCGCGACCGGAACGGCGATCGTGCTGCGCAGGCCGAGCCGGGCCATCAGCGAGTCCGGGTTCCGCACCTCGACGGGGCCGATCGAGGTGCTGCAGGTATGGAACGCCGCGTGCGCGGGCGTCCCCTCCCCTGCGACTGCCCCGACAGCCTCCCACCCGAACGCGTGCGTGACGACGAGGCGGCCGTCCACCTCCTCGAGGAACGAGCCGACGTCGGCGTCGATCCCGTCGCGAATCGCCTCCAGTGACAGCCTGACCACCTCGGCGTACGGCGCCCCTTCGAGCGCGATCCGGCCGATGTCGGCGACGCGCCGGCGCAGCGCCGCGTCACGGGCGAGCCGCTGCTCGGTGAGCTTGCGCTCGGTGACGTCGAGGAGATACCCCTGGGCGAGCGGCTCGCCGTCGAGGATCACGACTGCCGAATTGTCCTCGATCCAGACGATGCGCCCGTCCGGGCGTACGAAGCGGTACTCCAGGGTCAACGGACCATGTGCCGCGTCCGCCTGCTGGAACGCGGCCAGTGCGCGCTCGCTGTCGTCGGGATGCACACCCTCGCGCAGGCGGTCGAATGTGAACTCGCCCGCGGAAATCCCCAGCAGCTCCTCGACCTTGGGGCTGATGTAGCGCGGCCGCGGATCGGGATCGAGCGGCGCCGTGTAGACGACGAGCGGCAGCGTCGCGACGAGCGCGCGCAGTCGCTCGTCGACCGCAGGCGGCGATTCCGCAGGCATGGTCGAATGATCGGCCTGCGATCGACCCCGCCGCGTCACCCGAACGAGGGACTCCTCAGAGCTCTCAGGCGGCGTGCCGGTCCGGGTCGAGCTCGTCCGCCGCGATCTCCTCGCGGATCTTCTCGAGCGCGCGCCGGATCAGGCGCGAGACGTGCATCTGCGAGATGCCGACCTGCTGGGCGATCTGCGACTGCGTCAGGCCCTCGAAGAAGCGCAGGTGCAGGATCATCCGCTCGCGCTCGTCGAGCACCTTGAAGCCCGGCGCGAGCACCGCCCGGTCCTCCGAGACCTCGTACTGGTGCTCGAGCGTGCCGAGCGACTCGAGCGGATCGAGCTCCTCTCCGTCCTCCGTGCTGCCGCCCGACGAGAGCGAGAGCGACGAATACGCCCGGCCGGATTCGAGCGCCTCGAGCACCGCTTCCTCCTCGACTCCGGCCGCCTTCGCAAGCTCGGGAATCGTCGGCGAGCGGCTCAGCTGCACCGTCAGCTGCTCGACGAGCTTCGAGAGCTGCACGTTCAGCTCCTGGAGCCCGCGCGGGACGCGGACGGCCCAGCCGCGGTCGCGGAAGTGCCGCTTGATCTCGCCGATGATGTTCGGAGTCGCGTACGTGGTCAACTCGACGCCGCGGTCGAGATCGAAGCGGTCGATGGCCTTGATCAACCCGATCGAGCCGATCTGGACGAGATCGTCGAGCTGCTCGCCGCGGTAGCTGTAGCGCCGTGCGAGCGAGCGGACGAGCGACATGTACTGCTCGATCAGCTGCTCGCGCGCGTGCAGGTCGCCGTGCTCGTGATAGCGCCGGAGGAGGACCTTGTCGCTCTCAGCCACGGACGACCGCCACCTTCTTCGTCAGCCGGACCCACTCGCCGTCCACGTGGACGTCGTCGACGGTCGACTCGAGCACGCGACGGATTCCGAGCTCGCCGTCCGGCTCGCGCTCGATCTCGTCGAGCAGCCGCCGGGTCAGCGGCCCGACGAGCGTCTCGAGCTCGCCCTCGCTGACGCGCATGCGCACGGTGACGTCGCCGGCCTTCGCCTCCGTCCGGTCGAGGATCGAGTCGAGCGCGATCTGGAGGTCCTCGAGGCTCTCGACCGTCAGGTCGAGCCGCACCGCGAGGCCCCCGAGCACGAGATGCGCGACGCGGTGAAAGTTCGGCTCGCGCGGGAGCGTGAGCGTGATCTCGTCACTCATGGCTCGCCTTCAGCTCCTCTTCGAGGTCGGTCTCGCGCCGTGCTGCAGCGCGCTTCCCCTCGTCGACGGCGTCGCGCCAGCTGCGGCGCGTCTTCAGCGACGCCCAGCCGTGGGAGACGCCCGCGGAGAGGCCGGTGAGCTTCTGCACCGGCCGCTTCACCGCGAAGCTCACTGTGCGAACGGCCTCGTCCACCGCCTCGACCGCGTCGACGGCGCTCGTCGTCGCTGTATCCAGCTTGTCCAGCTGCGTGTTGACCCGGTCCACCGAACCCCCGACTTTCTCGATCACCGGCAGAACCTCCCGTTCTGCTCCCCGGATCAACGAAGAAAGTCGGTCGAACGTTACGGCCAACCGAAGGAAAGCCCAGCCGAGCCCGAGACCGACGACGACGAGGAAGACGGCGAGCGCGAGATCGGCGACGTCTCCGGTGGAAAAGGCGATCACCGTGGAACCTTAGACAGAGGCGGCGGTCGTCACCAATCCAGCCCCGACTACGACGTCGCCGTCGTAGAGCACCGCCGCCTGCCCGCGCGCGACGCCGTAGGCCGGCTCGTCGAGGTGGAGCCGGAAACCGGACGCGGTCTCGTCGACGCTCGCGGCGACCGCGGGCGAGCGGTAGCGCAGCTTCGCCGTGACACGTGCGGCGGGCACGTACAACCGCCCGCGGGCCGACACGCGCGTGCGCGCGAGCGACGCGCGCGGGCCGACGACGACCGTGTTCGTGCGCGCGTCGGTCGAGAGCGCGTACAGCGGCTCGGCCGCCGCGATCCCGAGCCCGCGCCGCTGGCCGGGCGTGAACTGCCAGTGGCCGTTGTGCGCGCCGACGGCGGCGCCCGACTCGTCGACGATCGTCCCGCCCGTCGCCGGAAGACCGTGCCGCCCGAGGAACGCGCGGTAGTCGTCGCCGGCGAGGAAGCAGGCCTCCTGACTCTCCGCCTTCTCAGCCGCCGCGAGCCCCGCCGCGCGCGCCTGCGCCCGCGTCTCCGCCTTCGTCTGCACGCCGAGCGGGAACCAGATCCGGTCGAGCGTGCGCGGGTCGAGCCGCCCCAGCATGTAGCTCTGGTCCTTGTGCTCGTCGGCGCCGCGCGCAAGGAGCAGCCGGCCCTCGTGCTCGACGATCCGCGCGTAGTGGCCGGTGGCGAGGCGGGCCGCACCGACCCGGCGCGCGAACGCGAGCAACTCGGCGAAGCGGAAGCCGCCGTTGCAGCGGATGCAAGGGTTCGGCGTCTCGCCGCGGGCGTACCCGCGCACGAACGGCGTCACGACCGCGCGCCGGAACGCCTCGCGCAGGTCGAGGGTCACGTGCGGTAGGCCGAGGCGATGACATGACGCGCGGGCGGCGATCACCGCGCTCGGCGAGCAGCAGGCGCGCTCGGCGTCGGGGCCTGCGGGATCGAGCCAGAGCCGGAGCGTCACACCAACGGCTCCCGCACCCGCTTTGATCAGCGTGACGGCGCTGTCGACGCCGCCGCTCATCGCGACCGCGACGCGGCGCGGGTCGGCCGCGGCGCGCACAGCGGGACCGAGTGCGTTCGCGAGCGCGTCGACCGGCAGGGTCTCGCCTCCGACCGCGGCCGCCTCGAGCAGCGTCAGCCCGCGCAGGTCCGCGTCGAGCCCCGCGGCGTCCGCATCGACGATCCGGTCGCCCTCGACCCGCAGGCGGACTGCCGCCCAGTCCTCACCGCGCGCCGAGTCTCCAACGAGCTCGCGCATCGGGCCAGGGTACTCCCAGGAGCTCCTTTCATACTGAGACGAGTGCTCCACCCCGCCGGTTGCCGCGTCCGTGTGAACCTGGACAAGCCAGGTGGGTGCCGTGCGAGCCCGCGGCGAGAAAGCACCGTGGCCCGACCCGGGCTCCCTTTCACATGGTGTTGGTTCTACATGGATACGCGGCGCTCGAAACGGGGTCGAGCACTCGCGGAAAACAGTAGCTATCCGGAGCGCGCGTAGGACCAGTGCACGACCTGCACGCCGCGCAGGCCGAGGCGGCGCGCGAGCGCGTCGGTGAGGTCGAACTGGCGGCCCGGGACGTACGGCCCACGGTCGACGACCTGCGTCAGCACCGTCGTCCCCCGGAAGGTGATGAAGATCCGCGCGCCGCACGGAAGCGTCGGGTGTGCGACACCCTCGGTCTCGGGGCGGATCGTCCCTCCGCACGCAGTCCGCCGCCCCAACGCAGCCGGCCCGCTCGAGCCCGCGAGCGCGACGTACGAGCCTTCGGGCTGGGGCCCGCTGTCGTTGCCGCCGCGGGTCTGTGCAGTGACGGCGAGCGAGATCGCCCCGGCGAGCAGCGCGAGGCCCGCGAGCGCGACCTCCCGCACCGCGAGCCGCGGTCTCATCCCGCAGGCGCGCCGAGCACGTCGCCGAACGACTCGCGCACGAGCGCGTCGAAGTCGAGCGGCAGGTTGCCGTCGGGATCCGCGTAGTCCCGCAGGTAGAGGAGCAGGAACTCCTGCTCCTCGCTCGCCGCGCCGCTCTCGCGCAGCGCACGGTCGAGCCCCCAGACGTTCCAGCCGCGCGGCGCGATCGGCACCGGCTCCGGCTCCGGTTCGGGCTCCGGCTCCGGTTCGGGCTCCGGTTCCGGTTGGGGCTCGGGTTCCGGTTCCGGTTCGGGTTCCGGCTCGGGGTCGGGCACGACGATCGCTTCGATAGACTCCGGCTCCGGCTCCGGCTCCGGCTCCGGCTCCGGCTCCGGCTCGAGGACGACGACTGCCTCGATGGCCTCCGGCTCTTGCTCTTGCTCCGGCTCGGGCTCTTGCACCGGCTCGGGCTCGGCCTGGTGGAGCTCCCGGCGACGGGAGAGCGAGTACTCGACGACCGCGGCGGCGAGCCAGACGACGAAGACCGCAGCGGCGATCACCCACGCGCCGAGGTGTGCGAGACCGGCGATGAGCGCGGTCAGGACGATCAGCACCGCCTCGATGACGAAGCGGATGCTCGGACGCGTCAGCCTGCTCACCCGCTAATCCTGACTGCCTGACCGGCCGGGGAGCGCGCGCACGCCTTCCGGGCGTGCGGGAACGTCCACCGCGGGCGGGTCCGGTGCTCCGCCACGGCCGAAGCGCCGGCGCGGCGCGGGATCCGCGAGCGGATCCAGGCTGTAGCGGGCGATCCCTGCGGCCGAGCGCTGCAACTCGACCGCGAGCGACGGCTCCGCCTCGGGCTCGAGCTCCGCCACAGGCTCGGGCTCAGGCTCGGGCTCAGGCTCGGGCTGCGGCTCCTCCTCCTGCTCGTCGAGTGGCGCGACCGGCAGCTCGGCGACGCTCCACGGGTCGAGCTCCGCGAGAACCGGCTCGAGCTCGGGCTCGGCGGCGACCGGCGCGGCGACGGGCCACTCGCCGAGCATCTCGGCGCGTAGGTCGGCGGAGGCGATCCAGGTCGGCGCCTCGTCGCGCTGCACTTCCGGATAACCGCTCGCGACCTGCTCGAGCGGCAGCGCAGGCGGCAGGTTCACGCGAGGCACGTAGTAGCGCGGCGGCAGCCCGCTCCCGAAATGCGGCTGCTCGCGCCACGCCGCCCACTCGAGCGCAGCGACGATCACCCAGCCGAGGAGCATCGCTCCCGCGATCTCCAGCGGGTCGAGCTTCGCGAGCGTCAGCGCGACGGCGAGCACGAGGAGGAAGAGCACCTCGAGGACAAACCGCGAGCCGCGTCTGTCTGACATCGCGCTGTCCGTTTACTCGGGCGCGTCCTCGTCCTGCTCGGAGGCAGGCGAGGCGGGCTGGCCGGAGACGGGCGGCGGGCTGACCGGCGGCGGGACCGGAGCGGCGTCTTCCTCTTCGGGCTCGGCCTCGGACTCGAGCTCCGGCTCCGGCTCCGGCTCGGGTTCCAGCTCGGGCGCCGCGGCGATGTGCGCGTGCTCGGGTGCGGCGGCGGGCGGCGCTGGCGGAGCGCTGCCGCGGTTGCGGCTTGCGTCGGCGGAAGCCTGCGCGGCGGACATGATCGCGTTCGAGACCTCGGCGAGCGCCTCGGGGCCGAGGCCGGCCGCGGTCAGGAGCTGCTCGGCGCCCTGCTGGGCGCGGGCGAGGATTGTCCCGGCCTGTGCGCGCGCCCACTCGAGCGTCTGCTCGACCTCGGCGCGCGCGGAGTTCGTGAGCTCGGTTGCCTGGTGGCGCGACTGCTCGAGGAGCCGGGCGCCCTTTGCCTCGGCCTCGCGCAGCTCGGTCGTCGCGTCGCGATTCGCATTCGCGAGCAGCTCGCGTGCCTCGCTCTTCGCCTGGTTCACGATCTCGTTGCGCTGGCGCTCACTCTCGTCGCGGTAGCGCTCGACCTCGCGCTCGCGCTGCTGAAGGTCGTGGTGGCGGCGGGAGACCTCGGTCTCGGTGCGCTGGAACTGCGCGGCCGAGGCCGTCTGCGCGTCGCGCTCGAGCGCGTCCGCGAACTCGGCCGCAGCCCGGATGAGGTGCAACGCGTCCATGCGCACTGCATGACCCGTCGGCTCGGCGTTCGAGGTGCCGGCCGCCTGCCGCACGCGCAGCTGCGCCTGCAGCTGCAGGGCGTGACGGCGGAACGCGTCGAACGCCTCGCGGACGGCGTCAGGCTCGAAGGCACCGCCTTCGGTCTGAGGGAGATCCTCCAGCCGGGGCAGCGGGGTGAGCGGGGATGGTTGCGGCGAAGGCGTCGTCATTGCAGCGTGTGTGCGTCCGGCCGGAGCCGGGGCTGGAAGTATGCCTCTTCTATCGGCCGGAGTTCGACCCGGGCTTTAGGCGTCCTGCGGCAGGGCGCGAATGCCGAGCCCGCGCAGGACCGGGTCCGGCGTTGCTCAAAACCCTCCAGCCCCGTCGTAGGGCCGGAGTCCGACCCGGGCTTCAGGCGTCCTGCGGCAGGGCGCGAATGCCGAGCTCACGCAGGACCGCGTCCGGAATCGCCGTCGGGGCACCCGTGAGCGGATCCGAGCCGCTCGAGACCTTCGGGAATGCGATCACCTGCCGGATGTCGGGCTCGCCCGCGAGCAGGGCGACGAACCGCTCGATGCCCATGGCGAAGCCGCCGTGCGGCGGCGCGCCCATCGCGAGCGCGTCGAGCAGGAAGCCGAACTTCGACTGCGCCTCCTCCTCGCCGAGCCCCATCGTCCGGAAGACCCGCTGCTGAACCTCGACGTCGTGGACGCGAATGGAGCCGGAGCCGAGCTCCCAGCCGTTCCAGATCAGGTCGTAGTGCTGCCCGCGGACCCCCGCGGGGTTCGACTCGTCCCAAGTCTCCTGCCCCGCGACGGGAGCCGTGAACGGGTGGTGCATAAAGGTCCAGTGCCCGGTGTCCTCGTCCTGCTCGAAGAGCGGGAAGTCGATCACCCAGTGGAAGACGTCCGAGACGCCGGCGGTCAGGCGCTCTTCGCGCGCGATGTGCAGGCGGAGCCCGCCGAGGACGCGGCTGACGATCCGCTCCTCGCCCGCGCCGAAGAGAACCGTGGAGCCGGGCGGCGCATTGAACGCCTGCAACTCGGCCTCGGAGAGGAACTTCGCGATCGGCGAACGAACTTCGCCGCTCTCGTCGACGACGATGTATGCGAGGCCCCTTGCACCCCATTGCTTCGCGATTTCCTCGAGGCGTGCGAGCTCTGCGCGCGAGTACGCCCTCGGCACGACGATGAATCGCACGCAGGTCGCGTTCGCGAACACACCGAACTCGGATCCGCGCGTCGCCTCGGTCGCCTCCTGAATCTCGATGCCGAACCGCAGGTCGGGCTTGTCGGTTCCGAACCGCAGCATCACGTCGTCGTAGGTGAGACGCGCGAACGGCCGTTGCGGCGCAGCGCGACCGAGCGACTCGAACGATGCGACCACGCACGCTTCAAGGACGTCGAGCACGTCTTCGCGCTCGGCGAACGCGAGCTCGAGGTCGAGCTGCCGAAACTCGAACTGCCTATCCGCACGCAGGTCCTCGTCGCGCCAGCAGGTCGCGATCTGGTAGTAGCGGTCGATTCCACCGATCACGCAAAGCTGCTTGAAGAGCTGGGGCGACTGAGCGAGCGCAAAGAACTTCCCCGGCTGCAGCCGGACCGGCGTCAGGAAGTCCCGTGCGCCTTCCGGCGTGCCGCGGGTCATCGCCGGCGTCCACACGTCGACGAAGGTGAGGTCGTCCATCGTTCGCCTGATCGCGGCGATCACCGTATGTGCGAGGCGAAGGTTGCGCTGCATGCGGTCGCGGCGCATGTCGAGCCAGCGGTAGCGGAGGCGGAGCGTCTCGTCGACGTTCTCCTCGTCGAGCTGAAACGGCAGCGGCGTCGAGCGTGACAGCACCGTCAGCCTGTCGACCTGTACCTCGACCTCGCCCGTCGGCAGGTTCGGGTTGACCGCCTCGGGCGCGCGCGCGACGACTTCACCCTCGGCCTGGAGCACGAACTCGTTGCGCACCTCGTGCGCGGCCTGCGCCGCGCCCGGCGCGCGCTCGGGGTTGACCACGAGCTGGAGCTTGCCGGTGTGGTCACGCAGATCGACGAAGACGAGGCCGCCGTGATCGCGGCGCGTGTCCGCCCAACCGGCCACCGTGACGCGCTTGCCGATCGAGTCGCTTCGCAGTTCGCCGCAATAGAGGTCGCGCCA
>JAICTB010000024.1 GCA_025936595.1 Thermoleophilia bacterium
CTCGTTTGCGCAGGTGGCGCTCGGCGAGAAGCGTCTCGTCGCGATCCCGGAGCCGGCGTATCCCGTCTACGAGCGCGGTGCGCTCTTTGCCGGCGGAGCGGTCGCGTCTGTGCCGCTGCGCGAGCGGCAGGGCTGGCTGCCCGACCTCGACGCGTTCGATGCTTGGGACGAGATCGCGGTCTTCTGGGTCTGCTACCCGAACAACCCGACCGGGGCGGTCGCCCCGAGCGCGTTCTACGAGGAGCTCGCCGGCCGGGCGCGAGAGCACGGCTTCCTGCTCTGCTCCGACGAAGCCTACTCGGAGCTCTGGTTCGACGAGGCGCCGGTGTCGGCACTGCAGGTCGCCGATCGGGCGAACGTCGTCGTCTTCAACACTCTCTCGAAGCGCTCGTCGATGACGGGCTATCGCTCCGGGTTCGTCTGCGCGTCCCCCGAGATCGTGGCGGCATTGCGCAGCTTCCGCCCCACCGTCGGCACAGCGCCGCAGGAGTTCGTTCAGCGTGCGTCGATCGCCGCGTGGTCCGACGAAGTGCACGTGGAGGAGGTCCGCGCGCTGTACGCACGCAAGCGTGACACCCTCCTGCCGGCGCTCGAGCAGAAAGGACTGCGCCTCGCCGGCTCCGCTGCGACGTTCTACCTCTGGCTCGACGTGGGAGAAGCGTCGGAGCCGTTCGCGCGGAGGCTGCTCGAGCACGGCATCGTCTGCGCACCCGGGTCGTTCTTCGGACCGGCGGGCGATGGGTACGTCCGCTTCGCGCTCGTGCCGACGCAGGAGGAATGCGAACGCGCGGCCGAGATCCTGCGGCGGGAACTGTGACGACAGAGGAGACGATCGCCGCACTCGACCGCGGCGAGGTGCGCGTCGCGGAGCCGGACGGCGACGACTGGCGCGTCAACGCCGACGTCCAGGCGGCGATCCTCGACTACTTCCGCGTCCGGCAGATGGAGCCGAGCCAGTCGGGCCCGTTCGCCTACCACGACAAGATTCCGCTGAAGAGCGGCTACGCGGAGCTCGGTGTCCGGGTCGTGCCTCCTGCGACGGCGCGCTTCGGCGCGTTTCTCTCGCGCGGCGTCGTGCTCATGCCCTCGTACATCAACATTGGAGCGTGGATCGGCCCGAACACGATGGTCGACACGTGGGCGACGGTCGGCTCCGGTGCGCAGATCGGCGCGAACGTCCACCTTGCTGGCGGCGTCGGCATCGGCGGCGTGCTCGAGCCTCCCGGTGCGCGCCCGGTGATCATCGAGGACGGTGCGTTCATAGGCTCGCGCTGCATCGTCACCGAAGGCGTACGCGTCGGACGCGAGGCGGTGCTCGCCTCGAACGTCTCGCTGACAGCGTCCGTGCCGGTCATCGACGTGACGGGGCCGGAGCCGATCGAGTACCGCGGCTACGTCCCGCCGCGCGCCGTCGTCGTGCCGGGCACGCGCCCCAAGAAGTTCCCGGCGGGTACGTACCAGCTCGCCTGCGCGCTGATCATCGGCCACCGCTCCGAGGCGACCGACCTTCGCACGTCGTTGAACGACGCGTTGCGCGACTTCGATCTTTAGCAACTAGGCGACGCGCACGGCAGGCCCGGTCAGGTATGCACGCGCACCCTCGAAGCGGACGGCCAGCTCGCCGCCCGGGAACCGCACGGTTGCCGGCGCCAGACCGAGCGCCGCCGCGACCGCGACGGCACTCGTGCCGGACGACGCAGTCTCCCCCACGCCGCGCTCCCACACCCGAGCCTCGATCAGGGCGTCACTCACGCGCCGCGCCACCTGCACGTTCGTCCGGTTCGGGAACCGCTCATGCACCTCGAGCCGCGGGCCGATCTCGGGGAGCGACGCCGGATCGTCCTCGACGACAGCATGCGGATTACCGACGTCGACCGCGACGAAGCGCAGGCCGTCGATCTCCTCGACGGGCGAGACGATCACCTCCCCCAGGTCCTGCTCCACGAGCGCGCCCAGCATGCGCGCGCACACCTCGCGCGGCCCGACCCGCACCGTCACCTCGTCCAGGCCCGCCCGCTCAGCGAGCCAGCGCGCCGCGATGCGCGTTCCGTTGCCGGACATCTCCGCGGACGAGCCGTCCGGGTTCCAGATCGCGATCTCCACAACGCTGCCGCCGACGCGGAGGATCTCGAGAATGCCGTCGGCGTCTCCGACCTCTCCCCGCGCGCGTTCGGGAGTGATCGACTCTTCAGTGACGAGATAGACGTTCCCCTGCGCGTCCCAGCGCGACGACTGCATCGGCGATCTCCTCCACAGGCCGGTTGCCGTCGAGCGTAACGACGCCCGGCATTCGACGCAGCCACTTTCGCTGGTAGCGGGCGAGCCGCCGGGTCGCCTGGGCGACCGACTCGACCGCCTCGGCGAGCGGCAGCGTTGCGAACTGCTCGAGGCCGAGGATCTTGCGCGCCGTCGCGGAGAGCGGCCGCGCCCACGCACGAGCCGCTTCTTCTGCCGCGCCCGCCTCGGCCATCGCGTTCGTTCGCGCGTCGATACGGCGGTCGAGCTCGTCGAGCTCGAGGTCGAGCGCGACGATCATTGTCGGAAGCCGCGTATCGGCGGTCCACAGCGCATCCCGCTCGGGCGCGAGCGATGCTCCGGTCTCCGCGAGCTCGAGCGCGCGGACCACGCGCTTGCGGTCGTTCGCGTGCACGCGTTTTGCCGCGGCCGGGTCGCGCTCGGTGAGCAGCGCGTGCGCTGCCTCGGGGCCGAGGCGCTCGACCTCGGCCTGCCAGAACACGCGCCGTTCGGCGGGCGCCGGCGGCGGCAGCTCGAGCGAGGACAGCGCGGCGCGGAAGTACAGTCCCGTCCCGCCCACGAGCAGCGGCACAGCGGCGGCGTCGATTTCGGCGCGCGCGAGCCGTTGATACTCGCCGACCGACACGTTTTCCTCGAGCGGCACGACGCCGACGAGACGCGCCGGATACGGCGGCGCCGCGGTGACGATCGGCAACCCGGCGTAGAGCGCGGCGGAATCGGCCGAGATCACCTCCGCACCGAGACGCTCGCGCAGGACGCCTGCGAGCGCAGTCTTGCCCGACGCGGTCGGTCCGAAGAGCGCGAGGAGATTACGTCGCGGCGGGCGCCGGCTGCTTGAAGCCGTGGGCGAGCTCATCGGATTCCTGTGGGCGCTCGAACGGCCGGTCCTCCTCGGGATGCGCCGCGCGCCATTCCTTGAACCAGGCAACCGCCTTCGGGATGCCCTCGTCGAGCGGCGTCGTCGGCGACCAGCCGAGCACGTCGTGCGCCTTGCGGACATCCGCGACGTAGTGCGTCACCTCGCCGAGAAGCGAGGGCGCGATGTGCGCGTTCGGCTCGACGCCGAGCTCCTGAGCGATCAGCTCGGCCGCGCGCACCAAGGTGTTGCCCTGGCCATAGGCGAGGTTGATCGTCTCGTTCGCGGCGGTTCCGTCCTCGAGCGCGTAAACCCCGCGTGCGATCCCGTCGACGCAGTCGTCGACGTACGTGAAGTCGAGTATTTTCTGATCGCCGCCGAAGATCGTGATCTGCTCACCGCGCGAGAGCTGGTGCATCCACAACGGAAGCACACGGTCCATCCGCCAGAGGTCCGAGTCGTAGCGCCCGTACACGTTCGAGAACCGGAAGACGAGATAGCGCATGCCGTAACAGCGGGCGTACGAGTAGATGAATGCCTCGCTCGCGATCTTCGACGCGGAGTACGGGCTCTCGGTGAATGCGAAGTCGGCGGCCTCCTCGGCGTACTCCTCGAAGCGGTGCACGTCGCCGTACACCTCGCGCGTCGAGGAGTGCACGATCGGCAGATCGAGCCCGCGTGCGAACTCGAGCACGTTGAACGTCATGATGGCGTTCTCGAGCGCGCGGTGCGGCTGACGGACGAGCTGGTGCACCTTCGCGTGCGCGGCGAGGTGCACGACGAGGTCGACCTCCGGGTACTCGACGCCGTTGATGCCGCCCCGGAACGCCGAGTAGTGGCCCGCGAGGTCCTGGAGGAGCGTCGGGAACACGTCGCCGGCCCAGGCGTTCGGGCGCTTGTCGACGCCGAACACCTCGTGGCCGTCGTTCAAAAGCCGCAGGGCGAGGTTCGTGCCGATCTGGCCGGAGGAACCGGTGACGAGGATGCGCATGGCGCCTAAGTGTGACGATCGAATGTGATGGACACGTCAGAGCCCTCCCATGACCAGGGATTCCTGCCTGCCGCGGAGTGTCGTCGAGGTCGAGCCGTCGATCGTGACGTCGACGAGCTCACCCGCCCGCGCCGAGCCAGTGAAGTTGACGGTCGTGTTGCGGCGCGTGCGACCGCGCAGGACCGAGGGGTCGGTGCGCGACGGCCCTTCGACGAGGACCTGCTCGACGCGGCCGACACGCGCTGCGTTTCGCTCGCCCGCGATCCGCTGGGTCAGCTCGACGAGCCGCTCCATCCGCCCGATCTTCACCTCGTGCGGCACCTGATCCGGCATCGCGGCCGCCTCGGTGCCGGCGCGCGGCGAGTAGACAAACGTGAACGCGCTGTCGTATCCGACCTCCTCGACCATCTCGAGCGTCTCGAGGAAATCGGTTTCGGTCTCGCCGGGGAACCCTACGATGATGTCGGTGCCGAACGCCACGTCGGGAATGGCGGCGCGCATCTTCTCGACGAGCATGAGATAGCGCTCGCGCGTGTACGTCCTCCGCATCGCCTTCAGGAGACGCGACGAGCCCGACTGCAGCGGCAGGTGGACGTGCTCGCAGACCGCGTCGCACTCCGCGATCGCCGCGATGACCGGCTCACGGAAGTCCTTGGGGTGCGGGCTCGTGAAGCGGATGCGCTCGATCCCTTCCACGGCGTCGCATGCGCGCAGGAGCTCGCCGAACTCCGTTGCGATCTCGGGGAGCAGGTCGCGGCCCCACGAGTTGACGTTCTGGCCGAGCAGCGTCAGCTCCTTGACGCCCTGCTCCGCGAGCCGGTGCACCTCCGCGAGGATCTCGCCCGGCCGCCGGCTCTGCTCTCGCCCGCGCACCGACGGCACGATGCAGTACGAGCACTTGGAGTTGCAGCCCATCGAGACCTGCACCCAGGCCTGGAAGGCACGCTCGTTGTGTACGGGAAGTTCCGCGGCGAACGCGCGGTCGTCCAGCCCGAAGCGGCCGCGCGTGACGCCGTGCCCGCCGGCACCGAGCCACTCGCCGAGGTGTGCGATCGACCCTGGTCCGAAAGCGACATCGACGGCGGGATACAGCTCGAAGATGCGCTCGCGCTGCGCCTCCGCGTAGCAGCCGCCGACGGCGATCACGCGATCGGGATGCTCACGCTTGCGCGCCGCCGCCTCGCCGAGATACGCGGCGAGCTTCGTGTCCGGCTTCTCGCGAATCGTGCAGGTGTTGAAGACGACGACGTCGGCATCGTCGGCGCTCGGCGCCTCGCCGAGCCCGAGCTCCTCCAGCAGGCCCTTGATCCGCTCGCTGTCGTGGGCGTTCATCTGGCAGCCGAACGTGGTGACGTGGTAGCGCCGCATCGGTGTCACAGGGTACCGCCGGTCGATTGGTCGATCGTCGAAGCGCGGATAAAGTCCAGCCGTGCGCACGGCGCAGGTCGTCGAGCTCGGAAGCGCTCCGCAGGTGAGCACCGTGGAGTCACCGTCGCCTGCACAGCGCGAGATCCTCGTGGAGATCGAGGCCGCCCCGCTGAATCCGCTTGACGTAAGCGTCGCGAGCGGGAGCTTCTACGGCGGCCACCCTCCGCTTCCGTACAGCCCCGGCTGCGAGGCGGTCGGTCGCACCGGGGAAGGCTCGCTCGTCTACCTGTTCGGCGAGGGGCGCGGGATCCGCCGTCCGGGATTCCTTGCGGAGCGGGTCGCAGTTCCGCGGGACATGCCGGTGCCTGTCCCCGCCGGGGTCGACTCCGCCGTCGCGGCCGCTGCAGGCATCGCAGGGACCGCCGCTTGGGTCTCGGCGGCGTGGAAGGCGAAGATCGGGCCGGCCGACCGTGTCCTCGTCCTCGGTGCCAGCGGCACCGTAGGTCTCCTCGCGGTTCAAGCGGCACGTGTCCTCGGCGCCCGGCGCATCGTCGCCTGCGGTCGTGACGTCCAGCGACTCGAGCGCGCCCGGGAGCTGGGAGCGCACGAGCTCGTCGTGCTGAGCGACAACACGCTCGACGATGCCTTCGGCGGCGAGGGATTCACGGTCTGCATCGATCCCGTCTGGGGGCTGCCTCTCGCACACGCGCTGGCCTCGGCGGCGCCACACGCCCGCGTCATTCACGTGGGCCAGGCGGCGGGCGCCGAGTCGCCGATCTCGTCCGCCGCCGTGCGCGGCAAGGAGCTGCAGATTCTCGGACACTCCAACTTCGCTCTCACGCCACACGAGCGCGCACGGGCGTACGCCGAGTTGCTCGATCATGTTGCCGGCGGTCGCATCACGATCGACGTCGAGCTTCACGCGCTCGACGACGTGGCGCAAGCGTGGGAACGGCAGCGATCGGGAGCCGGAATGAAAGTCGTGATCACGTTCTGACGGATGAGGTGTGCGGCAGCGCAACCTCACCCGCCAACGCTCGGTCAGATCTTTCCGCGCTTCCTCCATTTCGCATAGATGTCCTTGACGACGCTCATCGTGTCTCGGACCGAGTCGCGCGCGCTCAGCTTGCCCTGCGATACCTGCGCGAACATCTGCGGAATCAGGTACTTCGAGAAGACCTCGTCGATGGCTGCATTCGTCGTGCCCGGGTAGCCGATGTTGTGCGTGTACTTCTCGGCGATCGTCGTCAGGATCGTGTACTTCCCGTGCGGCTTGTGCGGATCGGCGGCAGCGAGCTTGCGGATGCTCTTGAACGGGAATGCGCCGGGGAAGCTCGGGAAGTTGTAGAGCTGCGACGCCACCGTCGCGTCTTTCCCGTGGATGCAGAGGTCCGCCAAGAACTTCTCGGCGTTCTCCTTGTTCTTTGCGAACTTCCAGATCGAGTAGCAGCCCATCACATGCTCGAGCCCAAGCCGCCCATGGGGCCCGGCAGGGATCGGCCAGACCCAGAGATCGTCCGAGAAGGGAAGGTGCTGCGCCTCGGGGGTCCGCGTCGCCGAGATCGCGTTCAAGATCATCGAGCCGGTCCCTGCGTACAAAAAGTTGTTGTTCGACGCCGGGTTCCAGCCGAAGATCGACGCATCCTCTCCGTTCTTGTAGAGGTTGGCCATGAACTGCACGGCGTCGACGGTGTGCTTGCTGTAGAGCGCCGGCCGGTTGTGCTCGTCCTGGATGAAGCCGCCGAAGCACATCAGATACGCGATCAACGCCATGTTCGAGTCGAGCTCCTGTGACTGGCCGATGCCCACCGGATGGCCCATCTTCTTCAGCTTCGGCGCCGCTTTCGCCACGTGCTCCCATGTCGCAGGCGACTCGCCGATGCCGTTCCACAGGTCATGCCGCCAGACGACGGGATCCGGAACGTAGTTGTCCGACACCGCGAAGTACTTCTTCGTCTTCGGGTTGTAGGTCGAAGCGTGCCCGAGCGCGCCGTACTTCCCGACCTTCCGCTCGATCTCGTGCACGATCGACCCATGGTTGATCACCTGATCCTCGTAGGAAGCCATCGGGTGGAGGTTCATGAACAGGTCGTGCCCGCTCTGCGCGGCGACCTCCGCGGCCGCACGCGTATCCAGCAACGTGTTGTTGATGTGCTCCACATTCACCTGCACGTCGTTCGCTTGGCCCCACTGCTTGACCCAGGTGTTGTCGAACCAATCGTCGTAGCTCGGGACGAAATGGACCCACTGGATGATCGACAGATCACCCTTGAGCTGGCGTCGGGTGTATCGATGCGGGCCGGCGAAGGCGAACGGTGCGGCCGATCCGGCGACACCGAGTGCTACCGCTCCTGCGCCCGCCTTCTTGAGCAGCTCTCGTCTCGTGACTCGCGACTGCTCCTCAGCGGATTGGTCGGGCCTGTCGGACATTCCCTCCTCCTTTTCGGGGCAACTCTGTTCGGATTGGCTTAGCGGAACGCGCCGCCCGTGAAGCCTGCGATGAAACGGTTGAGAAACGCGTTGTAGACGAGTGCCAGCGGGATGCTCGGGAGCAGGATCGCCGCCATGATTCCGGGCCAGTTGAAGAGGTCGCCGCGAATCAGGTCGGTGGGAACCCCGACCGTGAGCGTCCGGTTGGTGGAGCTCGAGATGAATGTGATCGCATAGACGAATTCGTTGATCACGAGCGAGAACGTGAAGATGACGACGGTGATCAGCCCGGGAAGGGAGATCGGCAGGACGATCCGCGCGAGCGCGCCGAGGCGCGAGCAGCCGTCGACGAGCGCCGCATCCTCCAACTCCTGGGGAACGGCTTTGAAGAACCCCATCAGCAGCCAGATTGCGAAGGGAATCGTGAACGACGGATAGATGAGGATGAGTGCCCAGAGGCGATCTTCGAGGTTGAGCTTCGAGATCACCCGCGACAGCGGCAGGAACAGCAACGTCGGCGGCACGAGGTAGGTCAGGAAGAGCGCGACTCCGAGCGTGCGGCCGACGCGTCCGGAGAGGCGCGCGAGCGCATAGCCCGCGGGCACGGCGACGACGAGCGTGATCAAGACGACCGCGACACCCACGAGTGACGAGTTGCGCAGCCAACGCAGGTATCCCGTGTGATGGAAGAGGAAGCCGTAGTTCGCCAGCGTCGGGTGGAACGTCCAGACCTTCGTCGGATCGTAAACCTGCGCCTCCGGCTTGAAGGACGTCACCGCCATCCAGAAGAACGGGAACGCCAGCACGATCGCGAACGGCACCACCACGCCGTAGGCGAACCCGCTGTAACGCCAGCCTCGCCTCATGTCACCTCCGCCCGTCGCGCGAAGAAGAGCATGCCGACCGTCACGAGGGCGAGGAGCGGCAGCATGAAGAGGGCGATCGCCGCACCCTCACCGATGTTCCCGGCGTTGATGCCCGTCTGGAACGCCCACGTCGTCAGAACTTGCGTCGAGTTGAACGGCCCGCCGTTCGTCAGGATGTACGGCACGATCATGTCGGTGGCGGTGAAGACGATCCCGAAGAGGACGGCCACGATTGCAATTGGCAGTTGAAGCGGGAGCGAGACGTACCAGAACTTGCGCAGACCCGTGGCCCCGTCCATCGCCGCGGCATCGTCCACCTCCTGCGGAATCGAGGAGACGCCGGCAAGGAAGATGACGGTCGCGAACGGCAAGATCCGCCACGCCTGAACCGTGATGATCGAGGACATCGCCGCCCGCGGCGTCCCAAGCCAGTTCGGCAGCTGCGTCTTGTCGACCAGATGCAGGTGGACGAGGAACCAGTTGAAGATGCTCGCCTGCGGATCGTAGAACCACAGGAACCCGATCGATGTCAGTGCGACCGGCGCCGCCCATGGCAAGAGGATCAAGAAGCGCAGCGCCCAGCGGCCGCGAAAGCTTCGCACGAGGGCGTGGGCGAGTAGCCCCGCGCACACGATCACGACCGCCTGCGAGATGACGGTGAAGATCACCGTGTGCCAGATCGCATCGCGGAAGATCTGGTCGTGCAGAGCCGAGCGGTAATTCCCGAGGCCCACCCATTTGCCGCTCAGGGATCCGGCGGTCGCATCGGTGAAGCTGAGGTAGATCGCAAGGCCGAGCGGGACGCCGACCAGCAAGGCGGTGAAAAGAACCGCAGGCGAGATCAGCAGTGTTGCGAGGAGACCTCGCCGCTCTGCGAGGTAGCGCGGACGGCGTGTCGAGCCGACCATGTGCGGGCGAATCTAACAGGTGCAACGCGCATTGTCGGGGAACGTCTACGCTCCGACCAGTGGCGGAGATCGAGCTCGTTCACCTGACCAAGGTGTACGGCGACGGCACGCGGGCCGTCGACGCTCTCGACCTGCGGATAGAGGATGGAGAGCTCGTCGTCTTCGTGGGGCCGTCCGGGTGCGGCAAGACGAGCGCGCTCCGAATGGTCGCCGGCCTCGAGCCGATCTCGGACGGCGAGGTCCGGGTCGGTGGCAAGGTCGTCAACGACCTGCCGCCGAAAGCGCGGGACATCGCGATGATCTTCCAGAACTACGCGCTGTACCCGCATATGAACGTCTACGGCAACATGGCCTTCGGATTGAAGATGCGGGGGCTCGACCGGGCCGAGATCCGCCGCCGTGTCCAGAAGGTGGCGACGGTTCTCGGTTTGGACGAGGTGCTGGCCAAGCGGCCGCGGCACCTCTCCGGCGGCCAGCGGCAACGCGTTGCGATGGGAAGGGCGATCGTGCGCGAGCCGCAGGCGTTCTTGATGGACGAGCCGCTTTCGAATCTCGATGCGAAGCTGCGGGTCCAGGTTCGCGCCGAGATCGCGCGCATCCAACGCGATCTGGGCGTGACGACGATCTACGTCACACACGACCAGAGCGAGGCGGTGACGCTCGGCGACCGCGTCTGCGTCTTACGCGAAGGGCTGCTTCAACAGGTCGATCGTCCGCAGGTGCTCTACGAGCGGCCGGCGAACCTGTTCGTCGCCGGCTTCATCGGCTCACCGGCAATGAACCTCGCCGAAGCAGTGCTCGTCCAGCGGGCCGATGGTCTCTCGGTGCGGTTCGGCTCGAACGAGCTTGCGCTGCCGGCCGAGACGCTCGCGGAGCGGCCGCTCTTGCGGCGCTACTCCGAGCGCCCGTTCGTGCTCGGCATCCGGCCCGAAGACATCGGAAACGACGATGCAGCGACAGACGGCGCGCGATTGCACATCCAGGTCGACATCCGCGAAGATATGGGCGCGGAGGTGTTCATCCATTTCGCGATCGACGCGCCCACGGTAGGCGTCCTGGCACTTAAAGAGATCGCCGGCGAGGAGGCTGCGGAGGTTGCCGAGATCCAGCACGGCTACGGGAACACCTGGGTCGCCCGTGTCGCCCGCGGGTCGGCGGTGCGTGAGGGCGAGCGTGCACAGCTCTCTGTCGACACGCGGCTGTTGCACTTCTTCGATCTCGACACCGGTGAGGCGATCTATGACGGCGTTGCGGCGCGGCCGTAGTGTGGTCGAGCCGGATGGCTCTGTGAGAGCTGCTTACGCTGCGTCGACCCGTTCGACGGGGTTCGCGGGCGCCCGCCGCTGCTCCTGCTTGTTGGAGGCGACGTCGACGGCCCGGCTCTCGCGGATCACCGTCACCTTGATCTGCCCCGGGTACTCGAGATGGCCCTCGATCTCGCGGGCGATCTCGTGCGAGAGCAGCACGGCCCCGTCGTCGTCGATCTCGTGCGGCTTCACGAGCACGCGGATCTCGCGCCCGGCCTGGAGCGCATAGACCTTCTCGACGCCCGGATGGTTCGCGGCAAGCTGCTCGAGGGACTCGAGCCGCTTGACGTAGTGCTCGAGGCTCTCACCACGCGCGCCCGGGCGCGACGCGGAGATCGCATCGGCTGCGATCAGCAGCACGGCTTCCACCGTCTGCGGCTGCACCTCGTAGTGGTGCGCCTCGATCGCGTGGCAGACGGCGGGGCTCTCACCGTGGCGGCGGGCGAGCTGTGTCGAGATCTGCGCGTGCGAGCCCTCCACTTCGTGCGTCATCGCCTTGCCGAGGTCGTGCAGGAGGGCCGCGCGCTTCGCCGTCTTCACCGACGCCTCGACCTCGGCCGCCATGATTCCGGCGAGCTGGACGACCTCCAGCGTGTGCTTGAGCACGTTCTGGCCGTAGCTCGTCCGGTAGCGAAGGCGACCGAGAACCTTCACGAGCTCCTCGTTGAGCTCGCCGCAGTTCGCCTCGAACACCGCCTGCTCGCCGGCCTGGCGCACGTGCTCGTCGAGCTCCGCCTTCGAGAGGTAGTACATCTCCTCGATCCGAGTCGGGTGGATACGACCGTCCTCGATCAGCTTCAGGAGCGTCATGCGCGCGACTTCGCGCCGGATCCCGTCGAACGACGAGAGCACGACCGCGTTGGGCGTGTCGTCGATGATGAAGTCGACGCCGGTGAGGTGCTCGAGCGAGCGGATGTTGCGGCCCTCGCGCCCGATGATGCGGCCCTTCATGTCGTCGGAAGGGAGCTCGACGAGCGTCACCGTCGTCTCCGCGGCGGCACTCGCGGCGACCCGCTGCAGCGCATCCGCCACGAGGTTGCGCGCCCTCCGCTTCGCCTCGGTGGCCGCTTCCTCCTCCATCTGGCGGACGCGCCCTGCGAGCTCGTGGCGCACCTCCGCCTCCGAGTCGTCGAGGATCTTCTGGCGCGCCTCGCCCGTCGTCATCCGCGCGACGCGCTCGAGCTCTCCGCGTTCCCGCTGCGCGAGCTCTTTCAGCTCGTCCTGGAGCTGCCGCAGATGCACCTCGCGGTCGGCGACGCCCTGCTCGCGCCGGGTCAGCTCGAGGAGCTTCCGGTCTGCGTCGTCCTCTTTCGCGAGGACACGCTCCTCGATCTTCATCACGACGTCGCGCCGCTCGCGCAGATCGGCCTCGAGCTCGGCCCGCAACTTGATCGCCTGCTCGCGCGCCTCGATGCCGGCTTCGCGCCGCGTCGCCTCCGCCGCGCGGCGGGCAGCCTCGAGGCGGGAGCCCGCGAAGAGCCGCAACGAGAGCAGCGTCACAACGACTCCGGCTGCTGCTGCGATCACTGCCACGACGACGAGCATGGGCGCTCCTACGGGCTCGGTCACCCGCACGGCTGCGCATTCGCCGATCGGCGCTTCTGGGCGCGCCTCGCGGCGCGCCGTCGATCTCAGCTCAGGGTCTCTGTCTGGGCGTGTCCGGCCGAGGCCAGGAGAGTGGATGACTGAGGACGAGGTTCAAGAAACGTTTCAGGATCAGTTGAAGGCGTGCTGTGCAGGCAAAAAGAAATGGGAATGAACCACGAACACTACAACTCAGACGTCATGCTCCGCAATCTCGCCTCCGAACGCCGCTTCCAGCGACTCCGGCGCGTAGCCCTTCCGTGACAGGGCCGCGGCGGTCTTCGCCGTTGCCCCGAGCCGCTCGACGAGCGCCTGCGCCCGCGCCGCCTCCGGCACGAGCGCGCGCAGCGCAGCCTCGGCCGCTTCGCCCGACACCCCGTGCTCGCCGAGATCGTGCCGGATCGCCTCGTCGCCGAAGCCGCGCGCCGCGAGCGCCTCCGCCCGGCCCGCGGCGAAGCGCGCGTCGTCGACGTAGCCGACCCGTTCGAGCGTCTCCAGCGCGTCGTCGCACTCGGCGGCGTTCACGCCGGCGCGTGCGAGACGCTCGCCGATCTCGCGCCGCGAGCGGTCGCGGTGACGCAGCGCGCGCGCGGCGATCTCGAGCGGATCGCGGTCGCTCACGGCGAGGCCTACGCGACCGCCGACTCGTCCAGCTCCTCGACGAGGACGGGCTTCGCCTCGTTCGTATTCTCGCCGACCGGCAGCAAGCGGGCCGAGATCACCTGGCCCTCCGGCGCCTGGGCCTGGATCGCCTGGAGGATGCTCTGCACCACGTCGGGGTGCTCCTTGAGGAACGCCGCGGCGTTCTGGCGTCCCTGGCCGAGGCGCTCGTCCCCGAACGAGAAGTAGGAGCCGGACTTCGTAACGATCTTGCGGTCGAGCCCGACCTCGAGCACCGTCCCTTCCCAGGAGATGCCGTCGCCGTAGATGATGTCGAACTCGGCCTGCTTGAACGGCGGCGCGACCTTGTTCTTCACGATCTTCACGCGCACGCGGTTGCCGATCGCCTCGACGCCGTCCTTCAGCGTCTCGATGCGCCGGATGTCGAGCCGGATCGACGCGTAGAAGCGAAGCGCGCGGCCGCCCGGGGTTGTTTCCGGGCTGCCGAACATGACGCCGATCTTCTCGCGCAGCTGGTTCGTGAAGAAGCAGATCGTGTCGGTCTGGTGGAGCGTGCCGTTCAGCTTGCGCAGCGCCTGGCTCATCAGCCGTGCCTGCAGGCCGACATGCGAGTCGCCCATCTCCCCCTCGATCTCGGCCTTCGGGGTCAGCGCGGCGACGGAGTCGATCGCCACCACGGCGAGCGCGCCGGAGCGGACGAGGAGCTCGCAGATCTCGAGTGCCTGCTCGCCCGTGTCCGGCTGCGAGACGAGGAGCTCGTCGATGTTCACGCCGATGCGCTTCGCGTACGCGGGATCCATCGCGTGCTCAGCGTCGATGAAGGCGCAGATGCCGCCGCGGCGCTGCGCCTCGGCGATCACGTGGTAGACGAGCGTCGTCTTCCCCGACGACTCCGGCCCGAAGACCTCGATCACCCGGCCGCGCGGCAGGCCGCCGACGCCGAGCGCCACGTCAAGCGACAGCGACCCCGTGGAGACGGCGCCGATCGCGACCTGGGCCTGGTCGTTCATCTTCATCACGGCGCCCTTGCCGAACTGGCGCTCGATCTGTCCCAGTGCTGTGTCGAGAGCTTGCTCGCGATCCATTCCCTACCGACCTCCTAGGCCACCATTTGAGTTGCGAATCCCGTGTCCGGGCGGAGAACGATAGAGCGGCGCCCGGACGTTACCCGAACACGTGTTCGTGCCGCGATCGCCCGTTCCTGCTCGTTCTACGCTAGCGCGGAAGGTGTGTCAGGTCTGCTCCGGCCGTGTGACGAGTTGGCGCACGAGGTGCAGCGCGGCGACCGTCGCGCGGAGGCGGATGGTCTCCCGGTCGCCTGGAACGTCGAGCCGGCGCGCGAGCTCGCCCGGCGGCCCGGAGGCATGCAGGAAGACGAGGCCGACCGGCTTCTCCGGTGTCCCGCCGTCCGGTCCCGCGACACCCGTCACCGACACCGCGACGTCGGCTCCGAGGCGCTCGCGCGCGCCGCGCGCCATCGCGGCCGCGGTCTCCGCGGAGACGGCTCCGTGCTCGCGCAGCACCTCCTCCGGCACGCCGAGCTGCGCCGCCTTCACGTCGTTCGCGTACGCGACGACCGCGCCGAGAAAGACGTCGCTCGCACCGGGGACGTCGGTGAGACGCGCCGCCACGAGGCCGCCGGTGCACGACTCGGCGGTGCCGAGCGTCAGGCCGCGCTCGCGCACGAGCGCGAGCACGACCTCGGCCGTCGAACGCTCGTCCCGCGAGAACAGAAACCGCTCGTGCGCCTCGACGAGGCGCCGCTCGAGCTCGTCCGCCCGCGCCTCCGCGCC
>JAICTB010000074.1 GCA_025936595.1 Thermoleophilia bacterium
AACGGCGCCATCACGGCCACGCCGAACCAGATCGCCGAGTACGTCGCCTGCGCGAACGTCCCCGACGCGAGAACGGCCCAGCGGTAGTTCGAGCTCAGAGCCGGCTCAGAGCCCGAATGGGTTCGTCGGCCGCGTACCCGTGTACGTGACGACGGACTTCGTCTCGAGGTAGAGGTCGAGCGTCTCGAGCGCGAGCTCGCGGCCGAAGCCCGACTGCTTGTACCCGCCGAACGGGATGCCCGGGAACGCCGTGTACGGCATGTTGATGCCGACGGTGCCGGACTTGATCTTCGACGCGATGCGGTGCCCCTTGCCGGGATCGCCGGTCCACACGGTCGCCATCAGGCCGTACTTGACGTCGTTCGCGATCCGGATCGCGTCGGCCTCGTCCTCGAACGGGATCACCGTCACGACCGGGCCGAAGATCTCCTCCTGCGCGGCGAGCATCTGATTGCCCGCGTTCGCGATCACCGTCGGTGGGTAGAAGGCGCCGGGCCCGTCTCCGATCGTGCCGCCGGTCGTGATCTCGGCGCCCTCCTCGCGCGCACCGTCGACGAAGCTGTGCACCTTCTCGCGGTGCGCGGTGGAGATCAGCGAGCCCATCTGCGTCTCGGCATCGAGCGGGTCGCCCACCTTCACCTTCTCCGAGAGCTCGGTGACGTGCGAGACGACGTCGTCGTAGAGCGAGCGCTCAACCAGGAGGCGCGAGCGCGCCTCGCACGACTGGCCGGCCGACGCGTAGATCGCCCAGACGCTCGCCGGGACTGCGTCCGCGAGGTTCGCGTCCGCGAAGAGGAGGTTCGGGCTCTTGCCGCCGAGCTCGAGCGTCACGCGCTTGATCGGGTCGGAGCACAGGCGCATGATCTCGCCGCCGGTCTTCGTCGAGCCGGTGAAGGCGACCTTGTCGACGCCGGGATGCCGGACGAGGTAGGCGCCGGTGGCCGGGCCGTCGCCGGGCACGATGTTGATCGTCCCCGGCGGGAAGCCGACCTCGTTCGCGAGCTCGGCGATCCGCAGCACCGAGAGCGGTGTCTGGGGGTCCGGCTTGAGGACGACGGCGCAGCCGGCGGCCAGCGCGGGCGCGAGCTTCCACGTCGCCATCATCAGCGGGTAGTTCCACGGCACGATCTGGGCGGCGACGCCGACCGGCTCCTTCTGCGAGTAGAAGAGCAGCGAGCCGCCGATCGGATTCGAGCGCCCGCCGATGGACGCGATCGCGGACGCGTACCAGCGGAAGTTGTCAACTGCGCCCGCGACCTCGGCCTTCACCGACGAGATCGCCTTCCCGACGTTGCGCGCCTCGAGCTCCGCGAGCTCCTTGCGGTTCGCGACGATCGCATCTGCAAGCGCATGCAGGAGGCGAGAGCGTTCCGTGCCCGGGGTTTTCCCCCACGCCCCGTCAAGTGCCTCGCGTGCCGCGTCGACCGCGCGGTCGACGTCGGCCTCGCCGGCCATCGCCGCGCGCGCGAGCAGCTCCCCGGTCGCAGGCTCCCGCAGCTCGCGCAGCTCGCCCGAGGCGGGCTCGACACTCTCCCCGCCGATCTGCAGGCCGTACTCGCTGGTCGCGACCGCCATCAGGCTGACAATAGCTCCCCGATGCGCACGTGCTCGGTGAGCAGCGTGCGGAAGCGCGCCGGATCGCCGCCGGCGTACGCGCGGCAGAGGTCACGTCCCGCCGAGTAGGTGATCACGTAGGCGCGCCAGGTCGGGTCGACGACGAAGCTGACGCTGTGCTTCGCCTGGTCCGGCGGCACGAGGCTCCACCGCTCGACGAACGCCTGCGCCTCGGCCTCCGACGCGCCTTCCTCGTGCAGCATCAGGGCCGCGTCCAGACCGACGGTGCGCAGCGGCTCGACGGCCTTCGCGATCCGCTCGGCCAGCTCCGGGTCGGCGAGCTCGAGCCCGTGCCTGCGCAGGATCGCGTACAGCTCCTCCTTGCCGGCGTCGTCGAGGACGAGCTCGATCCCCGTCTCGGCGATACCCTCGCTGAGGACGGCCTGCGGCGTCGGCACGAGCTGGATCGCCTCCTCGATCTTCCCCCGGTCGCGGATCAGCAGCTGCTCCTTGACCGCGTGCTCGGTGTGATGCCCCGGATAGATCTCGTGTGCGACAAGGTGCACGAGATCGAGGCCGGTGGTCGGAACGTCGACGTTCAGGGCGACGCGGCTCGCGAGCTCGCCCAGGTAGTAGTTGAACGCCCACCACGGCTCGTCCGAGACCGGCTCGAGCGCCACCTCCTCGCCTGCCGGCAGCTCGAGCAGCGCGATCGTGCGCGCGCGGAGCACGGGCACGAGGTCGCGGGTGATCTCCACCACCTTGTCGCCTGCGACAAGGTGCCGCTCGCGCCAGGCCTGCCTGCGCTCGAAGAGGGAGCCGTCACCGGGGAGCAGCTCGTCGAGCTCGGCGTGCACGGCGGCGTAGACGTCCTCCGAGGTGCGCGCGGGGCGCACGCCGTAGCAGCCCTCGACCTCGTCGCTGTACGAGAGCTGCTCGCCCGCGAGCACGCGCGCGTAGACGGTGCACGCGGCGACCTGGTCGCGCAGCCAGCCGTCGGCGAGCGAGTCGCGCAGGTGTACGCCGTCGGCCGCAAGCTCCGAGGCGTGGACGAGCGGCTCGTCGTCGACCGTGTCCTGCAGGTCCTGCGGGCCGTAGTAGGCGTCGACGAGACCGTCGACATGCTTCCCGAGCCGCAGGCCCAGGAGCAGGTACTCCTCAGCCGCGTTCAAATAAGGCAGCCTGTCCCTGTCCCACGCCGACGCACATCGTCGCGACACCGTACCGGCCGCCCCGCCTGCGGAGCTCGTGCAGCAGCGTCACCGTGAGCCGCGCGCCGCTCATCCCGAGCGGATGGCCGATCGCGATCGCGCCGCCGTTCACGTTCACCTTCTCCTCGTCGATGCCGAGCTCGCGCACGACCGCGACCGACTGCGACGCGAACGCCTCGTTCAGCTCGAGCAGGTCGAGGTCGTCGATCGAGACTCCGGTGCGCTCCAGCAGCCTGCGGACGGCGGGCACCGGGCCGATGCCCATCACGCGCGGGTCGACGCCCGCGACCGCCGAACCGGCGAACGCGCCGAGCGGCTCGACGCCGAGCTCGAGCGCCTTCTCCGCCGACGCAATCACGACTGCGGCGGCGCCGTCGTTCAGCCCGGACGAGTTGCCGGCTGTGACGCTGCCGCCGGCGCGGAAGGCGGGTTTCAGGGACGCGAGCTTCGCGGCCGACGTGTCGCGGCGTGGATGCTCGTCCCGCGTCACGTCGCCGACCGGCACGAGCTCGTCGTCGAATCGTCCCGCGTCGGCGGCGACGGCCCACCGCTCCTGCGAGCGAAGCGCGAAGGCGTCCTGTTCCTCCCGCGACACCGCGTAGCGCTCGGCCACGTTCTCGCCGGTCTCGCCCATCGACTCGAGCGGGAAGAGCTCCTGCAGCCGCGCATTCGGGAAACGCCAGCCGAGAGTCGTGTCGTAGAGCGTCCGGTCGCCCCGCGGGAACGCCGTCTCCGGCTTCGCGGTGACGAGAGGCGCCCGCGACATCGACTCGACACCGCCCGCGACGAAGAGGTCGCCGTCGCCCGCGATCACAGCGTGGCAGGCGCCGACGATCGCCGCGAGACCGGAGGCGCAGAGACGGTTGACCGTCACGCCGGCAACCGTCTCGGGCAAGCCCGCGAGCAGGACAGCCATGCGCGCCACGTTCCGGTTGTCCTCCCCCGCCTGGTTCGCGCAGCCGAGCCACACGTCCTCGATCTGGTCCGCCGGCACGCCGGCGCGGTCGACGGCTGCACGGACGGCGAGCGCTGCCAGGTCGTCGGGACGCGTGCCTGCGAGACCGCCGCCGTAGCGCCCGACCGGCGTGCGCACGGCCGAGAGGATCACGGCCCTGGAAGCTCTCTTGATCATGCGAACTCGGGAACCGCGCCGAGCAGCAGCTCCACGGCCCGGCGGCCGCGCGATCCCATGTCGAGGGTCAGGTCGTTGACGTACATCGCGACGAACTCGTCGGCGGTCGCCGCGTCGATGCCGCGCCCGAAGCCCATCGCGTAGCGCATCGCCTCGTCGCGGTTCGCGAGCCCTGCATCGATTGCCTCGCGCAGCACCGCCGAGACGTCGTCGAGCCGGTCGAGGTCGCGACGCGCCGCGACGAGGCCGAGCGGCAGCGGGAGGTCGTGCTCGGCCTGCCACCACGCGCCGAGGTCGAGCAGCTTGCGCAGCCCGGAGTCGGCGTAGGTGAGCTGCCCCTCGTGGATCAGGAGGCCGGCCTCCGCGCGACCCGCGACGACCTCGTCGAGCACCTCGTCGAACGGCAGGTCACGTGTGCGCACCTCGTCGCCGAGCGCGAGCTTCAGGACCCGGCTCGCCGTCGTCAGCGGGCCCGGCGTGACGATCTCCACCTCGCGCAGGTCGGGCTCGTCGCGCGCGACGACGATCGGGCCGTAGCCCTCGCCGAACGACGCGCCGTGCGGCAGGAGGACATAGCGGTCGGCGACCGACGGATAGGCGCCGGCGGAGAGCGCCGTCACCTCGAGCCGCCCCTCGAGCGCCCACTCGTTCAGCGACTGGATGTCGGACACGACCGGCTGCAGATCGAGGCCGCGCTTGTCGACTCGATCCGCCTCGAGCGCCCAGATCATGAACGCGTCGTCGGGATCAGCGCTGTGTCCGACCCGGATCGCCACTGCGCCCACGTTACCCTGCCCACTGTGAGCAAGGCCGCGCTGTCCGTTGCGATCCAGGACTACCTGAAGTGCGTCTACAAGCTGCAGGCCGAGCACGGGCGCGTGACGATCGGCGCGCTCGCGAAGGACCTCGGCGTCTCCCCGGCGTCGGCGTCGGCAATGGTGAAGAAGCTCGCGGCGCTCGACCTCCTGAGACACGAGCGCTACCGCGGCGCGCAGCTGACCGCGGCCGGCGAGGACGTCGCGCTGGAGGTGATCCGCCACCACCGCCTGCTCGAGCTGTACCTGGCCGAGACGCTCGGACTGCACGTGGACGCCGTACACGACGAGGCTGACCGCCTGGAGCACGTGATCTCGGAGGAGCTCGAGGCGCGCATCGACAAGGCGCTCGGCTTCCCGACGCACGATCCGCACGGCGACCCGATTCCGGGCCCCGACCTGAAGTGGCCGGGATAGAATTGCCTCGGATGGGCCTGCCCGACGCGATCAAGGGGGTTTTCTCGTTCCTCTCCTCGCGCTCACAGAACGAGGAGCGGATGGCGGAGTACGTGATCCGCGAGCACCACCGCGGGAGGCCGATGGCGGAGATCCTCGAGGACCACTACGTGACGAACCGCTGCACGCCGGCACAGATCAGGCGCCTGCTCGACCGCCCCGACGTGCTGCACACGCTCGGCGAGGACGCCGCGGGCGAGGCAAAGGCCTCGCTCTAGACGAGCTCGACGACGCGCACCGCGGCCGCGAGGTCCCAGGCCGCAAGCCCGTTGGACTTGAAGACCACGATCTCGCCGTCGCCCCTCCGGCCGGGCCGCCCACCGGCGACGATGTCCTGCAGCTCGTCCACCGTCTCCCAGTCGACGCGGCCGATCAGGTCTCCCGACTCGAGCTGCGCCTGCTCGCGCGAGTCGGTGCAGACGAGACCCGCGCGCGCGAGCACCGCATCGTCGAGCTCGCGCGACGCCGGGTCGTTCGCGCCGACCGCGCACACGAACGAACCGTCACTCAACCACTCGCCGTGCAACACCGGCTCGCGCGAGGTCGTCGCGGTGACGACGATGTCGCAGCCTGCCGCCGCGCGCCGCTCGTCCCGCCCGGCGCCGCGGCCGGCGAGCTGAACCTGCTCGATCGACGGCAGCGCCTCGCGCAGCGCGGTCACGTGCGCCGCCGCCTGGCGACCGGTCCCGAACACGCCGAGCGTGCGCGCGCCGGTGCGCGCAAGCCGCCGTGCCGCGACCGCCGATGCGGCGGCCGTTCGCCGCTGCCCGAGCGTGTCCGCCTCGATGACCGCCACCAGCTCCGCAGTCTCCAGCGAGAACAGGACGACGAGGAACGCCGTGCCCGAGGGGAGCCACGCGTAGGTCTTCGAGCCTGCGTAGCCGAGCTCGCGGTCGACGCACGGCATCACGGCCAGCACGCCGCCCGGCAGCTCCGTGCGGACGCGCGGCGGGTTACCGACGGCGCCGCGCGCAAGCCGCCCGAACGAGGCCTCCACCGCTGCGAAGGCCACGGCAGGCGTCAGCAACTCGCCGACCTGCGCCTCCGTCACGTACACGGGCACGTGCCGAGTCTACGAAGCCTTCTTGATGAAGCTGATCTTCCCGGTCGTCTCGAGGACGCCCCAGCGCACCTCGGAGATGTGCGCAATCTGCTGGTTACGCGCCTCTTCGGCGATCTCCCCGCGTGTCAGACGTTCACGCTTCAAGTTCTGCTCGATCAACTGCCCGTCCTCGATGATGATGATCGGCTCGCCGTCGAGAATCGGCCGCGCGCGCGGGAAGCGGTAGCCGATCCACGAGACGAACACCTGCAGGACGGCGAACGTCCCGATGACGAGGAACGCGCCCGTGAGCGAGTAGTCGTCCTGGGTCAATCCCTGCTGCACCGCGTCGCCGAGCACGATCAGGAGGATCAGGTCGAACGGCTCGAGCGACGAAAGCTCGCGCCGGCCGATGATGCGCGTCAGCACGAGCAGGAATGCGAAGACGGCGATCGTGCGGAGGACGATGTCCATCAGGGAAAGATGGTCACGCTGCGATGGATGGTGAGGACCTTCGTCGCGCCGTCGTCGAGCTCGACGTTCTGCGGGCGGTGCCACGCGACGTTCGTCGGGTTGACCTGGAATTGCATCCAGAGGATGAACGACTGCCCTGCCGGTACGTGGCCGAGCTCGAGCGACACGCGGCCGTTCGCACTTGCCTCGCCGACCGGGCTCGGCTCGATCGTGTTGATCGACATACCCTCGACCCACCCGGGGTCGAGGACGAGCGTCGCCTTCTTCAGCTCGTGGTGGGCGTAGACGTGAAAGCGCGCGCTGAAGAGGAGCCCGCCTCGCAGGCGCGTCGGCGCATAGACCTTCAGGTCGGCGGCCGGCGCCGACGCGGTGACCGACGACGGACGCTGCCCGAACACGTTCGCAAGCCCGAGCAGCAGGAAAATGCAGAGGACTGCCATCATGCCGCGGCGCCACCACGGGGCTCTGCCGAGCCCCTCGAGGTCCCGGTGCCGCTTCAGGATCAGCGCGTCGGGGATGTCCGCCACGCGGCCGTTCTCTCCGCGAGCAACGCGTTTGTAACCCGTCGAGTGCGCCCGGCAGGATTTGAACCTGCGACCCCCGGCTCCGCAAGCCGGTGCTCTATCCCCTGAGCTACGGGCGCCCGGTCGGCCAGTGTAGCCGCGCCGGGGCTCCGCCGATCTCGAGCGCCGCGTCCTCCGGCACCGACACACGGACGTAGGCGAGCGCGAGCCCGGCGACCGAGCTCGTGACGCGTCCGACGTCCTTGCCGTCGTAGAGGACGGGCGTCTCGGGCTCGGGCGCACCGTCGACCTCCAGCACGCGGAGCCGCCGGTTGACCTTCCCGCGGAAGTGCTGCCGCGCGACCGGCTCCTGTCCGGGGTAGCAGCCCTTCGAGAACGAGATCGCCCGTTCCTCGAGCCCGGCCTCCGCCGGGAGCACCCGGTCGTCGAGCTCGCGGCCGAAGCGCGGCGTCGCCGCCACGATCCGCAGTCGCTCGAGCTCGTCGTCGGCGAGCGTCGGCTCGACGTCTGCGTCCAGCAGCTCGACGGCAGGACGGCCGTAGTCGCGGTTCGGGATGCCGTCGTCCGCGCCGAAGACGATCGCGGAGGAATGCTCCTCCGGCTCGATTGCGCACTTCGAGGCGAAGCGCATCCGCGTCAGCTGCGCGCGCACGACGTCGCCGAGCTCCGGTTCGGTGAGAAGCAGCACGTCGTCCTCGCCGCGCCGCCAGACGAGGAGAGGCGCGATCACGCGCGCCTTCGCCGTCAGCAGAAGCGCGTCGGCGGAGCCGCTCTCCGGGACGTCGTTCGAGAGCATCCGGTTCAGGAAGTCGACGGCGTCCGGCCCCTGCACGCGCACGTAGGCGCGGGAACGGCGCGCGGCGGCGGGCGTAACGGTTGCCATCGCAACCTAGACTAGACATCGTGTTCAGGTCCAAGGCGGAGCGCAAGGTGCAGGAGGCGGGCTACGACCCGGCGCGGCTTCCACCGGGGCAGTACCTGACCGAGAAATGGCCGGTGCTGCACGCGGGCTCCGTTGCACGCTACGACGACCTGACGACGTGGAAACTGCGCGTCTTCGGCGAGGTCGAGAACGAGCTCGAGCTGACGTGGGAGCAGTTCAGCGCGCTGCCGCGGAGCTCGAACGTGCAGGACATCCACTGCGTCACGCGCTGGTCGAAGTTCGACACGCGCTTCGACGGCGTCCACTGGCGGGAGCTCGCGAAGCTCGCGCGGCCGACGAGCGCAGCGCGGTTCGTGGTCGCACACGCCGAGGCGGGCTTCACGTCGAACGTGCCGCTCTCCTTCCTCGAGGACGAACGCGCGCTGCTCGCGACGCACGGAGACGGCGAGCCGCTGACGCCCGACCACGGCTATCCGCTGCGACTCGTGATCCCCGGCAAGTACTTCTGGAAAAGCGCGAAATGGCTGCGCGAGCTCGAGCTGACATCGAGCGACCACCCAGGGTTCTGGGAGCGCTACGGCTACCACAACGACGCCGATCCGTGGGCAGAGGAGCGCTACTCGTTCTGATCCCTCGTTCGAGGGGTGCGCCGGTCCGAACGCGGGCCGATAACAGGGTGCAAGCACGACCCCCATCCCCATCCCCTCGAAGAGCCGCGCCACCACGCGGCTCTTCTTGTTTCGAGGCAGAACGACGAAGGGCCGCCTCGGGGCGGCCCTTCGTCTGTCAAGCAGTGAGCCCGGAGGCTCGACTACATCATCCCGCCCATGTCGGGCATGCCGCCGCCGCCCATTGCGGCGCCCTGCTTCTCGGGCGCCTCGGCGACGATCGCCTCGGTCGTCAGGATGTTCTTCGCGATCGACGCCGCGTTCTGCAGCGCCGAGCGAGTGACCATCGTCGGGTCGGTGATGCCGGCCTTCACGAGGTCGGTCACCTCACCGGAGTCGACGTTCAGGCCCTGGCCCGGCTTCGCCGTGCGGACCTGCTGGACGACGACGGAGCCCTCGAGGCCCGCGTTCGTCGCGAGCTGCCGAAGCGGCTCCTCCAGCGACTTGATGATGATCTGCGCACCGGTGCGCTCGTCGCCCGTGAGCGACTCGAGCACGGCGTCCTTGACGGAGTCGGCCGCGTTCAGCAGCGCGACACCGCCACCCGGGACGACGCCCTCTTCGAGGGCGGCGCGGGCGGCCTGCAGCGCGTCCTCGACGCGATGCTTGGTCTCCTTCATCTCGGTCTCGGTGGCTGCGCCTACCTTGACCACTGCGACGCCGCCGGACAGCTTCGCGAGGCGCTCCTGGAGCTTCTCGCGGTCGAAGTCCGAGTCCGTGTTCTCGATCTCCGACTTGAGCTGCTTGATGCGGCCCTTGATCGCCTCGCTGTCGCCGGCGCCGTCGATGATCGTGGTCG
>JAICTB010000231.1 GCA_025936595.1 Thermoleophilia bacterium
CAGCACGGACCACAGCTTCAGCGCACGGAATCGGCGTCCGAGCGCCGGCCCGTAGTCCTTCAGGTCGATCGCCGCCTCGGTGGCCGCCAGGTAGTCGGGGACGAGCGCGAACGCCTCGTGGAACGCCTCCGGCCTCCGCGTCCAGAGCGCGGAGCAGTCCACAGGAGTGAAGAGCCATTTGTGCGGGTTGACGACGACCGAATCGGCGCTCTCGACACCCTCCATGCACCAGCGCAGCTCCGGGCAGATCGCCGCAGCGCCGGCGTACGCAGCGTCGACGTGCAGCCACACGCCGGCGTCGTTGCAGCGGCGCGCGAGCTCGGGCACGGGATCGACCGACGTCGTACCCGTCGTACCGACCGTCGCGACGACCGCCGTCGCATCGTCGAGCGGGAAGTCGGCGCGCATGCGAAACGCGTCGTCGACCGCGACGCTGCGGTACTCGAGGCCAACGAGCCGCGCGGCCTTCTCGACGCTGAAGTTCGCCTGCTCCGACGCATAGACCACGCCGCCGGGCTTCAGCGTGCGCGCTGCGGCGAGCGCCGCGACGGTCGCCGTCGACGCCGTGTCCTCGATGTGACCGTGCCACCCGCGCGGCAGCCCGAGAAGCTGCGCGAGCCAGTCCAGCACCGTCACCTCGAGCTCGGTCGCCGCGGGCGACGAGAGCCATGTCATGGTGTTGACGTTCAGCGCCGCGATCAGGAGCTCCGCGAGGATGCCGGGCTCGGAGCCTGTGTTCGCAAACCACGCGAAGAAGCGCGGATGGTTCCAGTGCGTGAGTCCCGGCAGCACGATCTCGTCGAGGTCGCGGAGCAGCGCATCGAACGGCTCGCCCTGCTCCGGCGGCGAGGAGGGCAAACGTGCGCGCGTCTGGCCGGGCTTCACCTGCGCGGCGACCGGCAGGTCGCCGACGCGCCCGAGATAAGCGTCCACCCAGTCGCACGCACGATCGAGATCCTCGCGGAAGGTCATCGCCTCTTCCGCAGCTTCTCGACCTGCTTCCAGGTGCGGGTGTTGACGACGTCGTCGCGCGTCAGCCACGCGCGCCGCGCCTGGCCGACACCGAGCTCGACGTAGTCGAGCGCGCCGATCTGGTGCCCGTCGGAGTCGATCACCACCTTCAGTCCGGCCTCGCGGGCGGCACGTGCATGCACGTCGCTCAGGTCGAGACGGTCCGGCTGCGCGTTCAGCTCCAGAAACGTGCCGGTCTCGAGCGCCTTCTCGATCACGCGGTCGAGGTCGATCGGCGCCGGCCGGCGGTTTCCGATCCGCCGGTTCGTCGGATGGCCGATACAATCGACGTACGGGCTCTCCATCGCCGCGCAGACGCGCTCGGTCGGGCTGTCCTCGAATCGTGAATGCACCGACGCGACCACCCAGTCGCGCGTCGCGAGGTCGGCTTCGTCGACGTCGAGCGTTCCGTCGGGCCGGATGTTGACCTCGATGCCCTTCAGGATCCGGAACGGTGCGACAACCTCGTTCAGCGCGTCGATCTGCTCGGCCTGCGCGTGCAGGCGCTCGCCGCGCAGGCGCTGCGCGTGGTCGCAGATCGCGTAGTACGCGTAACCGCGCGCCTGCGCCGCTGCCACCATGTCCTCGAGCGAGTCCTTGCCGTCCGACCAGGTCGTGTGCGTGTGAAGATCGCCGCGAAGGTCCGCAAGCTCGACGAGCTCCGGCAAGCCGCCGTTCCGCGCAGCGGCGAGCTCGCCGGCCCCTTCGCGGAGCTCCGGCGGGATCCAGTCGTAGCCGAGGAAGCGGTAGACGTCCTCCTCACGTGCGAAGCAGTGCTCCTCGCCCGACTCGGTCTCCGAGATCGAGTACTCGGAGACGGAGAAGCCTCGGCGCACCGCGTCCTCGCGCAGAGCGACGTTGTGGTGCTTCGAGCCGGTGAAGTGCTGCAGCAGGTTGCCGTAGCTCTCGGGCGGGACGACGCGAAGGTCGAAGCGCGCGCCGTCGTGCGAGACGACGGTCGCCTTCGTCGTCCCTTTCGCCGCCACGTCGACCACCCAGGTGAGCGAGCAGAAGTAGTCGACGAGCGCCTGCGGATCGGTCGCCGTGGCGATGATGTCGAGGTCGCGCACCGTCTCCCGCATCCGCCGCGCCGAGCCGGCGAGCGAGACCTCCACCGCGGCGGGATGCGCACGCAGGACTTCGACGACAGCGCGCAGCTTCGGCAACGTCGTCCCGAGAAGCGCGCGCCGCGGCCCCTCCGTCGCACGCGGCTGTGCGAGGGCGGCCGCGATCTTCTCCTCCGTCCCCGCGCCGATGCCGGCATGGCCCCGCAGCTGCTGCGCGTTCGCGGCCGCCTGCAGCGCGGCAACGGTGGTGATGCCGAGCTCCTGCCAGATCCGCCGTGCCGTCTTCGGCCCGAGGCCCGGCAACCGCATGAAGATCGCGACCTCTGCCGGCACCTCGGCCTTCCGCTTGGCCAGGGCGTGGATCTCGCCGTCCTCGACCACCTCGACGATCTTCGCCTCGATGGTCTTGCCGATCCCCTGGAGCTGCTTGGCCTTGCCGTCGAGCGCGAGCTGCGCGACGGACGACGGCGTGTCGCGGATCCGCGCCGCGGCCTTGCGGTAGGCGCCGATCCGGAACGAGTCGGCGCTGCCGATCTCCATCAGGTCCGCGAGCAGCTCGAATTGCTCCGCGAGCACCTCGTTCCGCGGAAGCTCTGGCACATCGCGATCATAGGCATGCCGATGCGCGCCACCGTCTGCCTCCCCACCTACAACGAGCGCGAGAACCTCGCACCCATGCTCACCGCGCTCGGCGGCGTCCTGCGCGACGGCGACCGGGTGCTCGTGATCGACGACGACTCGCCCGACGGCACCGGCGAGCTCGCCGACCGCCTCGCGGGCGAGCTCGCATTCGTCGACGTGCTTCACCGCGACCGAAAGGAGGGCCTCGGGCCCGCCTATATCGCGGGCTTCCGGCAGGCGCTGGCGGGCAGCGCGGAGCTTGTTCTCGAGATGGACTGCGACTTCTCCCACGATCCGGCCGACGTCCCCCGGCTGATCGCCGCGGCCGAGGAGGGCGCCGACCTCGTGCTCGGCTCGCGGTACGTACGCGGCGGCGCGGTCGGAGAGTGGGGGCTCGTGCGTCGGGCGATCTCGCGCGGGGCGTCGTTGTACACCGGCCTCTTTCTGCAGATGCACGTGAAGGATCCGACGGGCGGCTTCAAGTGCTTCCGGCGAGCAGTGCTCGAGACTCTCGACCTGGACGCGATCACGCCGCGCGGCTACGCGTTCCAGATCGAGACGACGTACCGCGTCAGGCGCGCCGGCTTCCGCGTCGTCGAGATCCCGATCACGTTCACCGAGCGCACCGCCGGCCGGTCGAAGATGTCGCGGGCGATCGTGCTCGAGGCGGTCTGGGCGGTCCCGCTCCTGCGTCTCCGGGGGTAACCTCGACAGGATGCGGGCCGTCACCGACGAGACGTTCGACGCCGAGGTGCTGAATGCCGGCAAGCCCGTGGTCGTCGACTTCTGGGCGCCCTGGTGCGGGCCGTGCAAGGCGATCGAGCCGGGACTCGACGAGCTCGCGTCGGCTCACGCGGCCGTCGACTTCGTGAAGATCGACATCGACGACAACCCTCGCATCGCGAGCCGCTACGGCGTGCTCTCGCTCCCGACGGTGATGCTGTTCGCGGAAGGCGAGCTGCGCGAGACGGTGGTAGGAGCCCGCCCCAAGAAGCACTTCGAGAAGAC
>JAICTB010000034.1 GCA_025936595.1 Thermoleophilia bacterium
AGCAGGTTGAACCCGATCAGCTTGCGAAGTTTCATCCTGCGCGCGCCTCCGGGTCGGGTGAATACGACGGCGCGTACTTCGGGAGGTACTTCTGCACGGGCGTGAACGCCTGCCGCTGTTGCGCAATCCACGTCGCGAACTGCGCGCCACCGACGACGCGGCCGGTGTCGAACATGTAGCCGTGCCAGAGCCCGCAGAGCTCGGCGCATCGCACCTGGAACGTGCCCGTCTTCTTCGGCTTCACGAACGCGACGTTGTCGACGCCCGGGTTCGCATCCGCCTTGACACCGAGCTCATACGCCCAGAAGGAATGGATCGCGTCGAGCGAGGTCACATGGAACGCGATCTGCCGACCGACGGGCAGCACGAGTTGCGCCGTCTCGACACCGCCGTACGTCGGATAGCGGTAGGTGAACTCCCACTGCTGCGCGATCACTTGTACTGGCAACACGCTGCCGCCCGGCTTCGTCAGCGGGCTCGGGCCCGAGCCGCCACCGGAGCCGTTCGAGGCGAGCAGCTCCGCCGAGCCGAAGATTGCAAGGAAGAGGATGGCGATAGTCGTCGTGGCGAGCCACGCGATCTGCGACGGCAGGTGACCGTGGATCGCTGGGCCGTCGCGCAACTCCTCCCCGCTCCGGGCGCGGAACGTGAACACCGCATAGAGGATGTAGACGATGATGAACACGGTGAACGGCGTCATCACGACGAGCAGCACCGTGTTGTCGTGGACCTGCGACGAGCCGGCGTTCGTGCGCTTGCCCGGCGGCATGTTCGGTCCGAGCACGAAGATGACGAGCGGCAGGACAATCGCCGTGCCGATCACGGTCAGCGCCGCGATGCGCCCCGCATGGCCGCGGAGGTTCATGCGCGCGTCTCAGACGACATTGACGAACCCGTCCATGTAGCCGATCGTCTGCATCGGGCCGCCGAAGCCGTAGTAGAAGCCGGCGGCGCACGGCACGAAGCATTGCCAGCGGTAATGCCCGGGCTTGCCGGTCCGGAAGCTGAAGGTGACGGTCTTGTGCGCCATCGAGACGTCGCACGGCGCGTACTCGCACTGGTTCTTGTCGTCGTCACCGATGCCGAGGATCGGAACGATCACGTTGAATGCGGGGATCGCAAACGTGTGCGATGCGGTGTCCGGGTCGAGCACCTTCATCGGCTTGCCATCGACCTTGAATCTGTCGCCGTCGAGTAGGCCGCGCGCCTGCGCCAGGAACGGATTGCGCAGGCCGCTCTGGCCGTCGTAGTTGTAGATCGTCACGTGCACGACGGCGTTCGCCGGCAGCGTCCACACGGTCGACCGGTGCCACGTGCCGTTCTCGCGGACGAGGTAGGAAACCCAGTTCTTGTTCGGCGAGAGCTTCGACCCGACCGCTGCGACGGTCTGCAGCGTGAGGTTTGCCGTCGGGCGCGTCGCCGCCTTGGCCGACGGGATCGTGTAGGGCGTCGGCCCGCCGGTGAGGAAGGTGACGTACGCGCCGATCAGGATCGCAACGACCGCAACCGAGCCGACGACGGCGACGAGCTTCTTCGCGGTGGCGCTCACGAGCGCCGGATATATCGTGCGACAAAGAGCCCGCCAAGCTTTGTGACCGAATTGTCATTTTGGGGTCATCTCGCCGCGTTGTAGGGTCCGGCCGCGGATGCGGATCCTGGTCATCGAGGACGAACCCCGGATCCTCGGGTTCCTGCAGGTCGGGCTCGAGGCCGAGGGCTTTGCGGTCGACGGCGCCGTCGACGGGATCGACGGCTACGCACTTGCCCGCGGCGAGAGCTACGAGCTCGTGATCCTCGACCTGCGGCTACCGAGGCTCGACGGCCTGCGGGTGCTCGAGGAGCTGCGCCGCTGCCGGCCGGAGCTGCCGGTGCTCATCCTCTCTGCGCGCAGCGACCTGCCGACCAAGCTCGAGAGCTTCCGTCTCGGCGCGACCGACTATCTCTCGAAGCCGTTCTCGTTCGACGAGCTCGTCGCACGTGTGCGCGTGCACCTCCGACATACGAGCGAAGACGACGCGTCCATCGTTCGTGTCGGAGGGGTCGAGCTCGACCTCGCGCGTCGCCGCGTCACCGTAGACGGAGTCACCACGCATCTCTCCGACCGCGAGTTCAGGCTCCTCTACCACCTCGTCTCGCACGCGGGAAAGATCGTGAGCCGCGAACGGCTGCTGTCGGAGGTCTGGGGGTACAGCTTCGATCCGGGTTCGAACGTCGTCGACGTTTGCATCCGGCGGCTCCGCAAGAAGCTCGGCCCCGCATCCCCGATCGAAACGGTGCGGCATGCGGGTTACCGGCTGGCTGTCGCCTAGCGCGCTCGACGTCGCGTGGGGCGCGCTGTCCGTCGCGTGCCTCGGCGTCATGATCGCCTCCCCCGCGTGGGAGACGATTCCGTTCCACGTCATCTGGATCAGCATCACGCTGCTCTACGGATTCCGGGTCTGGTCGATCGCGAAGACCTCCGTGATACTCGCCGCGGTCGTGATCGCAACAGGCGCGTCGATCATGGCCGACGCATTCGACGGATCCCAGCTGTGGGGCGAGCTCTTCGAGGTGCCACTGATGTCGGCGATGTTCCTCGCGATGGTGTGGCACGCGCGGCGGCGCCAGCAGGCGCTGCGCATCGTAGAGGCGCTCGCCGACGACCGCGCCTCGCTGCTCGAGCAGGAAGAGCGACTGCTTCACAACGTCTCGCACGAGCTCCGCACTCCCGTCACGATCGCGCGCGGCCATCTCGAGCTGCTCGCCCGACGGCTCGAGGAAGAGCAGCCCGAGCTCGGAGTCGCGTTCGACGAGCTGGCGCGGATCGAGCAGATCGTCGACCGCCTGTTGCTCCTCGCCCGCGCGGAGCGGTCCGACCTGATCGTGCCAAGCGACGTGGCGCTCCTCCCGTTCCTCGAAGAAGTCTTCATGCGCTGGGCCGGCGTCGCTCCGCGCGCGTGGCGGCTCGGCGCCGTCGTCGACGTCACCCTGCGCGTCGACGAGACGTGGCTGCGCGCGGCGCTCGACGCGATCCTCGAGAACGCGGTGCACCACACGCCGGACTACTCGCGGATCGAGCTGTCGGCGCACGGCGAGGAGGACGTCGTGGTCATCTCCGTCGAGGACGAGGGCGTCGGGATCGCCGACGACGACCTGTCGATGATCTTCGAGCGGTTCGCCCGCTCCGATGAGTCCCGGTCGCAGCGCGCGCGCGGCGCCGGCCTCGGCCTCTCGATCGTGAGCGCAATCACCAGGGTGCACGGCGGCTCGTGCACCGCCCGCAGCCGCGAGGGCCGCGGCTCGGTCTTCGAGCTGCGTTTTCCACTCTCGCAGGCTTCGCACGCCGACATCGAGTCGGCCACGGATCCCGTGCCTCTGGCGCCTCCGGAGCTCTCCTCCGGATCTGCTTGAATCGACCTGTGGCCGCCCTCTACCGGAAGTACCGCCCTCAGACGTTCGCGGACGTCGTCGGGCAGGAGCCGGTCGTGCGCACGCTCACGAACGCGATCGAGCAGGGAAAGGTGCGCCAGGCCTACCTCTTCGCCGGGCCGCGCGGCACCGGCAAGACGTCGCTCGCGCGCATCCTCGCCAAGTCCGTGAACTGCGCGCACGGGCCGACCGCGACGCCCGACGGCACCTGCCACGCCTGCGTGGCGATCGCGAGCGGCACCTCGCTCGACGTGATCGAGATGGATGCGGCTTCGCAGCGCGGCATCGACGACATCCGCGATATCCGCGACCGGGTCGTGCTGCAGCCGGTCGAAGGGCAATACAAGGTCTATATCCTCGACGAGGCGCATCAGCTCACCGACGCTGCGTGGAACGCGCTGCTGAAGCTGATCGAGGAGCCCCCGCCCCATCTGCTCTTCATCTTCTGCACGACGGAGCTTCAGAAGGTGCTGCCCACCGTCCGCTCGCGCTGCCAGACGTTCGTCTTCCAGCGGCCGCGGCTGCCCGACCTGATCGGGAAGCTGCGCCTGATCGCGGACGCCGAGCGGATCGACGTGCCGGACACGGCGCTCGCGCTCGTCGCGCGGAGCGGCCGCGGTGCCTATCGCGACGCCGAGTCGACGCTCGACCAGCTCGCGTCGGCGACGGGCGGGACGATCACGGTGCAGGACGTGCTGCAGCTGCTCGGCGCCGTCGAGGACGAGGTGCTGTTCCGGCTCTGCGACCTCGTCGTCGAGAGCGACACGGCCGGCGCGCTCGTCTTCCTCGAGGAGCTCTCCGAACAGGGGCAGGATCTCGGGCGACTCGTCACCGACCTGCTCGAGCACCTGCGCCATCTGCTGCTCGTGCAGCACATGCACGACGTGCCGGACTCGCTGCCCGTCACCGATGAGACGCGCGAGCGGCTGCGCGAGCAGGCGAACCAGCTGCCGGCTGCAACCGTCGTCCGCCTGATCGACCTGCTCGCCGTCGCGATCGACGACATGCGCCAGGGCGGCGACCCGCGGCTCCCGTTCGAGCTCGCGCTCGTGAAGGTCACCCGACCTGCCGCCGACCTGTCGCGCGAGGGCCTCGCATTTCGCCTCGATCGGTTGGAGCAGGGACATTCCGCGCCTCGCGAAACGCCGGTAGCGAGCGCGAAGGAGGACGCGGAACCGCGGCAAGATCCAACCGCGGAACCTCTGCGCGTGGAATTGGAGCAGCTACAGGAAGCGTGGCGCAGGACGATCCTGCCCGCGGTCGAGCAGCGCTCGATCCCGATCGGGCAGACGCTCGGCGAGGCGCGGCCCGCCGCACTCGCCGGCGACACGCTGACGCTCGAGTTCCCGCCCACGGCGGCGTTCCACCTCCGCGTCGCCGCGGATCCGAAGAACGCGACGATGCTGCGCGAGGCGCTGTACGAGGTGACGGGCCGCAAGCTCGCGGTGGAGTTCGAGCTCGGCGAAAAGGGAAGCGCTGTACCGGAGGACGACGGTCCGACGAGCGAGGCGGATGTTCTCGAGCTGGTGAAGAACACCTTCGACGCGAGGGAGCTGGATCAATGAGCTTCGACATGAACGCACTCATGAAGCAGGCGCAGGAGATGCAGGCGCAGATGCAAGAGATGCAGGAGGAGGCGGCGAAGGAGACGGCCGAGGCGTCGGCGGGCGGCGGCATGGTCACCGTCGTCGCGACGGCCGGCGGCGAGATCAAGGAGCTGCGCATCGACCCGAAGGCGATCGATCCCTCCGATCCCGAGCTGCTCGCGGACATGGTGATGGCCGCGACGAACGAAGCACTGCGCGCCGCGCACGCGAAGGTCGAGGCGAAGATGAAGAACCTCCTGCCGCCCGATCTCGGCGGCCTCCTCCCCGGTCTCTGAGCGACCTCTACTGGACGAGAACTTCGTCGCGAAGCTGCTCGACGTCGGGTCGGAGCTCAGCTTTCCGGCGGGCCATGTCGTCGTCTCGCCGGAGGAGCCGCGTGACGGGTTGCTCCTGGTGATGCAGGGCGTCCTCACGGTGGAGTCATCGGCGGGCGAGGACGAGCGCGGCCCCGGCAACGTGATCGGGCAGTGGGAGCGGCTCGACGGCAGCGATGACGTGCGCGTGGTCGCGCAGACCGACGTGCGGCTCGTTGCGGTCGACCGCGCCGCGTGGGAAACCGCGCAGGCGGGCTAGAGGCTCGGGCCAGAAGCTCGGGCTAGTACCCGCCGCCGCCCTTGCCGCAGGCCGTCAAAAGCAGCGGCAAGGCGACAAGCAGCGCGACGAGAAATGCGGTGATCCTGGGCATACCAGGACCTACGGGACACCAAGGGCCGCGGTTTTCGCCACCGTTTCGTACCAGTGGCTGCCACCGGACTGGTCTCGAAACGGCAGGGGTCGGATCCTTCTCTGAGCAGGTGCTTTGTGCGGCGGTTACAGATCTGTGACGAAGCCTTTTCGATCTCGCGCGCGTGTCTGGAGCTCGTCTCACAATGACGCCCGTTGATCTGGGTGCGCTGCGCGGTGCGAGGCAAGGACGCAGGGAGCCCCGATAGCCGAAGCTATCGGGGCGACTGAGGACACAGCCTCGTGCCGCGCAGGGCGGCCAGGCGACATGGCTGGTCATTGTGAGATGAGCTCCAGACACCGGGCATGTCCGGACGGGGCGGGCACAATGGCGACAGTGTTCAGCCCCTCCGTCGAGAACCTCGTCGCGCAGTTGACGCGCCTGCCGGGCATCGGCTCGCGCACGGCGCAGCGGCTCGCGTTTCACATCCTGCAGCGTCCGAAGGACGAGGCGCTCGCGCTCGCGACCGCGCTCGAAGAGGTGAAGGAGCGCGTGCGCTTCTGCCGCGAATGCGGGAACCTCACCGAGGAGGAGGTCTGCGCGATCTGCCTCGACCAGCGACGCGACCACGCGGTGATCTGCGTGGTCGAGCAGCCGGTAGACGTCGTCTCCCTCGAGCGCACGCACGAGTTCCGCGGGCTCTACCACGTGCTGGGCGGCTCGCTCTCGCCGCTCGACGGCGTCGAGCCGAGCGACCTGCGCATCGACGAGCTGTTCCGCCGCGTCGAGCGAAACGGCGTGCAGGAGGTCGTCCTCGCCACCAACCCGAACATGACGGGCGAGGCGACCGCGGCGTTCCTCGCCGACCGGCTACGCGGGCGCGTCCGCGTCACGCGGCTCGCGAGCGGGCTCCCCGTCGGCGGTGACCTCGAGTACGCCGACGAGGTTACTCTCGGCCGGGCGCTTTCCGGCCGCCGGGAGATGTAGCGCCGCGTCGACAGCCTGCGCGAGGAAACGCTCCGTGCGGTAGGCGATCCAGAAGCAGACCGCTGCGAGCGGCAGCTCGGCGAACACGGCGAGCAGGATCGAGAAGCGCAGCTCGTCGGCATGGCTCTCGAGGACGACGTCGAACCAGGCGTCGGTGACGAGGAGCGTGCCGGTTGCTGCCGCACACGCGGCGACCCACGGCGAGCGCCGGTACGCCGCCACGGCGGTTGCGAGAAAGAGCACCGCGAGGCCGCTGTCGAACCCGGACCAGGCGAGGTCCCAGCGGTTCGTCTCGTGATGCGGGTCGAGCGACGCCGACAGCCAGATTGTCCACGGCAGGAGACCGATGCCGATCGCCGCGAACACGACCGCGACCGATTTCCGAAACGTGGCAGAGGGAGCTCTCATGGCGTCCCTACACTGTCGCAGATGGCTTTGACCGAGTTCGAGGCGGTCCCGGCGTTCGAGCACGCGCCTCGCACGCCGGGCCTCGTCGTGATGAAGTTCGGCGGCACGTCCGTCGGAGACCCGGAGAAGTTGAAGCGGGTCGCGCAACGCCTCGTCGCCGCACGCGACGCGGGCAACAAGGTCGTCGCTGTCGTCTCCGCGATGGGACACACGACCGACGAGCTCGTTGCGCTCGCCCACCAGGTGTCGCCGACGCCGCAGGAACGCGAGCTCGACATGCTGCTCTCCGTCGGCGAGCGCATCTCGTGCGCGCTCGTCGCGATGGCGATCGTCGATCTCGGACAGCTCGCGATCTCGCTGACCGGGTCGCAGGCGGGGATCGTGACCGACTCGAGTCACACGAAGGCGAAGATCGTGGAGGTGCGTGCGCATCGCATCCACGAGGCGCTCGGCCGGGACGAGATCGTGCTCGTCGCGGGCTTCCAGGGCGTCTCCGCCGATTCCTTGGACGTGACGACGCTCGGCCGCGGCGGCTCCGACACGACCGCCGTCGCGCTTGCCGCCGCCCTCGGCGCCGACGCGTGCGAGATCTACACCGACGTCCGCGGCGTCTTCAGCGCCGACCCGCGCCTCGTCGCCAACGCGCGCAAGCTCGACCGCGTCAGCTTCGAGGAGATGCTGGAGATGGCGTCCTCGGGCGCCGGCGTGATGATGGCCCGCTCCGTGGAGATCGCGCGAACGCACAATGTCCGTCTCAACGTCCGTTCCTCGTTCGAGGACGACGAAGGGACGTGGATCACCGAGGAGGACGACCCGATGCTCGAGAAGGCACTGATCTCCGCCGTCGTGCACCAGCGCGAAGAGACCGTCTACCGTGCACGCGGTGCGTCCGCCGCGACGCTCTTCGGCGCGCTCGCGTCGGCGAACGTGAACGTCGACACGATCCTGCAGAGCACCGAGGAGGTTGTCTTCTCGGCGCCGCCAGAGGACAAGACCGCCGCCTCCGGCGCGCTCGAGTCGCTCGGCGCGACCTGGGAGTGCCGCGACGATCTCGGCAAGGTGTCGGTGATCGGCGCCGGCATGAAGAGCCACCCCGGCGTCGCCGCGAAGACTTTTGCGATCCTCGAGGCCGCGGGGATCGCGCCCGCGGTCGTCTCGACCTCGCCAATCAAGATCGCCTGCCACATCCCCTCCGACCAGGTCGACGCGGCCGTCCGCGCGCTGCACGATGCCTTCGAGCTTGCGTGACGCGTGCATCGGCGTCGTCGGCGCGACCGGCGCCGTCGGCTCCGTCACGCTCGACCTGCTGCGCGAGCGCGGCTACGACAACGTGCGCGTCTTCGCATCGGAACGCTCGGCGGGCAAGCGCCTCGGCGCGTGGACCGTCGAGGAAGCGACACCCGACGCGCTCGCGCGCGGTGATGTCGACGTCTTCCTCTTCTCCGTCGGCACGAGCGCGTCACGCAAGCTCGTCCCGCACGCGGTCGCTGGCGGCGCGGTTGCCGTCGACAAGTCGTCCGCCTACCGGCTCGAGCCCGGCATCCCGCTCGTCGTCCCCGAGGTGAACGGCGGCCGTGCGCTCGAGCACGACGGCATCCTCGCGAATCCGAACTGCTGCACCATCCCGCTGACGTGCGTCCTGCAGCCGCTGCACGAAGCGGCAGGCCTGACGCGCGTGCACGTTGCGACCTACCAGTCGGTGTCGGGCGCCGGCGCGCAGTCGATGGAGCGCCTGCGCAATGAGCCGCAGGCAGAGCACGACCTGCGCATGGACTGGGACTTCGACGGCGAGGAGTTCGACGAGGAGTCGAAGCTGCGCGCCGAGACGCAGAAGATCATGGAGCTTCCCGACCTGCCGATCCAGGCGACCTGCGTGCGCGTGCCGGTGCTGGTCGGCCACGCGGAGGCGGTGTGGGTCGAGACGGAGCGAGACCTCGCTCCGGAGCAAGCGCGGGCGCTGCTCGCCGCCGCGCCGTCGGTGCGGCTCGAGGACTTCCCGTCACCGGCCAAGGCCGCAGGCATCGACGACGTGCTCGTCGGGCGGATCCGCCGCGACCCGACAGTCGAGCACGGCCTCGCGCTCTTCCTCGCAAGCGACAACCTGCGCAAGGGCGCCGCCCTGAACGCGATCCAGATCGCGGAGTTAGTAACAGACTGTTACTAACTAGGGTTGAGGCGGCGCCGGGACCGGGTCGGGTGCGAACGCGTCGCGCACGACGCGCAGCACCTTCTCGCGCTTCCCCTCGACGACCGGCTGCAGGCCGCCGAGCTCGAGCCGCGACAGCCCGACGCGACCGGCGGCACGCACCACCTCGAAGCCGAAGTCGGCGAGGAAATCCTGCGGGAACACCGTGCGGTGCACGCGGAACCGCTCGTAGGCCGACTCGCCCTCGGGGTAGCGGTAGGAGAACGCCTCGAGCGAGCGCGCACCGCGGTCGCGCGCCTCGCCGATCGCCGCGAGAAAGAGCGACTGCAGCACCCAGGGGCTCGACCTGTCGACGATGTAGGCGCACGTGACGAGCATGGAATCGTCGGACGGCGGGCCGCCCGGCAGCTCGAACGCGCGCGGGAACGCCTGCGCCGGCCCGTACTGCATCGAACCGAGCACTCGTCCGTCGGAGTCGTAGTAGACGGTCCCCCACGCGCCGAAGTCGAGCTCGACCTTCTCCATCCAGCGATCCTTGTCCGTCGTGCGGCGGCCGCGCGTCTGCCACCAGATGCACTCGTGGCAGACCGACGGCGCCGTCTCGAGCGTCAGCTTCGTCAGTCCGGCGAGACGCGGCACGCGGCGCTACCTCTCGACGTCGTCGACGACGACGTTGACGGCCGACGGTTTCACGTCGGCCATCTGTCCGAGGTATTCGGCGACGCGCCGCTGCACCTCGGCCGCCACATCCGGGAGGCTCGCCCCGTAGTCGATCACCACGTGCACCTCCACCTCGGAGCCCGTCACGTGTGCGCCGCGGCGCTGCTTCGTGCGCACGCCCTGCACCTCCGCAGCCGCGTCGGCCGCATAGCGGGCGAGGACCTCCGGCGAGATGACGCTGTGTCCCTCCATCACCTGGATCGTAGAACGAGCTCGGTCGCCTCCGGGCGGGCGAAGAAGCGAAACGGCACGAATGTCGTCCCGAGCCCGGGCGAGACGTGCATCACCGTGCCCTCGCGCTCGAAGACGCCCTCGGTGTACTTCGCCCCCGGATGCGCCAGCAGGAGCTTCCCGAACCCGTACGGCAGCACGATCTGGCCGGCGTGAAGATGCCCCGCGAGGATCAGGTGCCAGCGGCCGACCGGCACCGTCTCGAGCGCGCGCGGGAAGTGGCAGAGCAGGATGCGCAGGCCCGCGTCCGAGTCCGCGAAGCCGCTCGAGCGCTTCTCGAGCCAGGTGCGCGGGTCGACGCCCGCGATCTCGACCCGCGCCGAGCGTTCCTCCACCTCGACGGCCGCGTCAAGCAGCAGAGTCCCGTGCTCGAGCCGGCCGAGCTCGACCGGCCGCGAGAACGGGTCGCGTGAGATCGCGTGGTCGTGGTTCCCGAGGACGACGTAGGGATGCGGCAGCTTCGCGAGCAGCGCGAGGAGCTGACCCTCGGCCCGCGGTCGCGAGAGCAGGTCGCCGGTGATGCAGACGAGATCGGGCTGCCGTTCCGCAACCCAGTCGACCGCGCGCTCCACGGCGCGCACCCCGCGCGACGGCGGGCCAAGGTGGAAATCCGACAGGTGGGCGATCCGCAGCCCGTCGAGCTCGGGCGGCAGCCCGGGCAGCGATAGGTCGCGCACACGCAGCCGAACCCAGCCCGCCTCGAACCAGCCGTACACGACGACGAGCGCTGCGGTCGCAACGAGCGCGGCGAGCAGCCAGAGGGCGAGCGTCAGATCTCGAGCTTCTCGAGGACCGGCTTGACGGACACGACGTGCCGCTTGAACTTGAGCTCCGACTCTTCGAGCCCGGCGGCGACGCCGACGAGCTGCGAGAGGTGGAGGATCGGCATCTTGAAGTCACGGCCGGTCGCCTTCTTCAGCTTCGACTGCCACGCGTCGAGCGACAGGTGGCAGAGCGGGCACGGCGTGACGATCGCGTCGGCGCCTGCCTCGTATGCCTGCTCGATCGGTTGGATCAGCTCGCCGAGCGCGGTCTCCTCGCGCGCCTGGATGATGGGAAAACCGCAGCACTTGATCTTCGCCGGATAGTCGATTGCCTCGCCGCCGCACGCCTCGATGATGCGCTCGAGCGACCACGGACGATCCGGATCCTCGAAGCCCTGGATCTTCGACGGCCGCAGGATCTGGCAACCGTAAAACGGGGCGATCTTCAGGCCCTTGAGGCCCCGGTGCGCTGCGGTCTTCAGGAGCTCGTACCCCTCGCCCTCCGCGATCTCCCAGAGCAGATGACGCACATCCACGTCTACCTCGTAGGCGGGCACACCGACCGAAACGAGATTCTCGTTCACACGCGCGCGCAGGTCCGTGTCGCCGAGCAGCATGAAGTTCGCCTGGCGCAGGTTGAGCGTGCACACGTTGCACACCGTGAGCAACGTGTCGACGCCCTGCGCGGCGGCGTAGGCGAGGATGCGCGCGTTCAGGTGCAGGTAGTAGTCGGGCTCGGCCTCGTGGATGTCGCCTGCGCCGCAGCACGTGACGGACTCGAGCTCGATCAGCTCGATGCCAACCTTCGGCGCGAGCGCCTGCGTCGCCGAATCGAGCTCCTTCGCCGAGAGCGACGCGAGGCAGCCCTTGTAGTACGCCATCTTTCTCATGCGCCGCCCTCCGGCTTCCTGGTCGGTTTCTCGCCCGGCGTCACGTCCGCCTGCGTGAGCGACCCCATGCCGCCCTCGCTCCCGGCGGGGATCTCCTCGCCGTCGATGTACGGACGGTGATACGCGCCGGGGCGTTCGTAGATCTCTTCGAGCGTCTCGTCGCCGACGCCCTTGGCGTGCGCGAGCATCGCTAGCGCGTGCTCGCCCTGCACGATCCCGTCGAAGCCGTTGCGACCCCGGTCGCGCACGAGATCGTGGAGGCGGCGCGACTCCTTCACGTCCTTGGCGACGTGCGGCGGGAACGGCGGCGGCACCTTGCCCTTCACTGCGAGATCGAGCGCGAAGCGGGTCTGCTTGATCGCCGAGACGACGCCCTGCGTCTTCGGGACGAGCTCGGTCTCGCGCAGCCAGCCGGTCGTCTTCGCCGAGGTGACGAACCACTTCGCGTGCTTCGCGCCCATGTCGCGGTCGATTCCCTCCTTCATCGACTCGGCGCCGAGCTTCGCGATCGCGTCGCGCGGATCGACGCCCTTCGGGCAGCGCTCGTTGCAGAAGTAGCAACGGGTGCACTCCCAGATGCCGTGCTCACCGTTCAGCTTCTCCAGCCGCGCGATCTTCTGCCCGTCGCGCGGGTCGCCGACGAACCGCATCCCCTTCGCTAGCGCCTGCGGCCCGAGGAAGAGCGGGTCGGATTCCATCGCGTTGCACTCCGACACGCAGCAGCCGCAGTTGATGCAGAGCGCCTCCTTGTGCACGGCGTTCATCCGGTCCTGCCGGATCAGGTGCTCCTTGCCGTCCGGCGGCTCGTCATAGCCCGGCTGCAGGTATGGGTTGACGCTTCGGAACTTCTCCCAGAACGGGTCCATGTCGACGACGAGGTCCTTGACGATCGGGAGATTCCCCATCGCTGAGATCACCGGGACGTGCCCCGCCTGCGCGACGTCGTACATGCGCGTCTTGCACGCGAGCACGGCGGCGCCGTCCATGCGCATCCCGCACGACCCGCAGATCATCATGCGACAGCTCTTGCGGTAGGCGAGCGTCCCGTCGTGCTGATCTTTCACGATGTCGAGGCAGTCGAGCAGCGTCGCCTCTTCCGGAGCCGAGACCTCGAACTCCTGCAGCTCCCGCTCCCCCGTGCGCGAGTTGAAGCGCCAGACCTTCAGGCCCACCTGCATCGGCTAGTACTTCCTTTCCATCGGGTCGTACTTCGTGTAGCGCACGTCCTTGTACGAGAGCTCCGGCGCACCGTCGACCCAGCGTGTGATCGAGTGCTTCATGAAGTTCTCGTCGTCGCGATCCGGGAAGTCGTACGGCCGCGCGTGTGCCCCGCGGCTCTCCTTGCGCGCAACGCCCGCCTGCAGCATGCACGCCGCGAGGTCGAGCATGTTGCCGAGCTCGATCGCCTGCGTGAGGTCGCTGTTGAAGATCTCTCCCTTGTCCTCGACAAGCACGCCGCGGTCGTAGCGCTCGCGCAATTCACCGATGATCTCGACCTGCTGCATCATCTGGTCCTCGCGACGGAACACGCCGAAGTTCTCGAGCATCGACGTGCCGAGGTCGTTGCGGATCTGCCACGGACGCTCGCCCGAAGTGGCGTCGAGCAGCACCCGGAGCTCCCGCCCGGCGTCTTCCTCCACGCTCGCCGGCACGTCGATCGTC
>JAICTB010000165.1 GCA_025936595.1 Thermoleophilia bacterium
GCCTGCAGGCCGACGTAGAGCGGAAGCAGGCTCCAACCCGACGCGAGCGTGGTCGAGACCCAGCCCGCGCTCAGGTTGCCGTCGGCGCACGCGCGGTTGACGCCGCCGAGGTAGATGCCGAGCGCACGGTAGGGCGACGCGGTCCACGCGTTCAAGGCGGCGGTCGAAGGAGCGGTGCAGGCGTCGAAGCCGTAGCCCGTGTAGACACCCGCCTGCGCGCGCGCCGGCGCGGCGGAGCCTGCCACGGCAACCACCAGTGCGACGGCGGCCGTCGCGGCGAGGACCCCCATGCCTCTCACGCGAGGAAGGATGCCGGGCGTCTGTGAAGGTTCCGCTAAGAACGAAGCGCGGCGAGCTCCACGAGCAGGCGGTCGACCTCGGCGCGCGTGTTGTAGTGCGCGATGCCGGCGCGCAGCGACTGCTCGGGGAGCCTCGGGCCGAGCGCGACGCAGTACCAGTTGTCGGCGTACCAGACTCCGAGCCCGCGCTCGGCGAGCCGGTGCGCCGCGTCCACGGCGGGAACGCCGTCGACGTTGAAGAGAAACGTCGGCACGCGTCCGTCCATCGTCGGCGGCCCGTACAGCGTCACGTCGTCCGGAAGGTTCGCGATCAGGTGAGCACCGAGCTCGCGTTCGTAGCCGCGGATCGCCTCGATGCCGCCGATCGTGTCGAGATAGGCGATCGTCGCGCTGAAGCCGGCGAGCAGCTCGTACGGCAGCGTTCCCGTCTCGAAGCGCCGCCCGACCGGCGACGCCGCCGAGGGGCGCGCCTTGTACGGCCGCCACGACTCGGCCAGCTCCCGGCGCACATAGGCGACACCGAGATGCGGTCCGCAGAACTTGTACGGGGAGCAGAGCAGGACGTCGCAGCCGATCTCCATCACGTCGACCGGCTCGTGCGCGGCGTAGTGGACGGCATCGATCCACGAGATCGCGCCCGCCTCGCGCGCGAGCGCGCAGATGCGGCGCGCGTCCGCGAGGGAGCCGGTCGCGTTCGACGCGATCGCGAACGCAACCACGCGCGTGCGCTCGGAGAGCTGCCGCTCGAGATCGTCGTAGTCGACCGTGAGGTCATCCGTCGCGCGTGCGACGCGTACCGTCATTTCCTTGTCGGCCGCGAGCTCCACCCACGGGGCGACGCCGCCGTCGTGGTCGAGCTCCGTGGTGAGCACCTCGTCGCCCGAGGCGAAATCGCGCCCCGCAGCGCGCGAGATCGCGAAGTCGAGCGTCGTCATGTTCATGCCGAAGGAGACTTCGTCGGGCGTGCAGCCGAGGAAGCGGCCGGCGTCCTCCTTCGCCCGCGCCAGGATCGCCTCCACGGCACGGCCGGTCGCATACGGCGCGCCGAGGTTGCCCGACGCCTCGCGCAACGCGTTCGCGATCGCGTGGCCGACCTCGTCCGGCACCTGCGTTCCGCCCGGCGCGTCAAAGAATGCGAAGCCGTCGTTCAGTGACGAGAAACGCGCACGGACAGCATCGACGTTCACGGCTGCTCTCCGATGAGGATGCGGCTGAGGACGGCCGGGTCGATGTTCCCGCCGGAGACGATGCAGACGATCTTCTTCGCCTGCACGCGGCCGGACAGCGCGGCGGCGACCGATAGTGCTCCGGCACCCTCGGCGATCACGCGGGCACGTTCCGCGACGATGCGAACCGCCTCGGCCACCTCTGGAAGCGGCAGCGCGAAGCCGCCGTCGAGCAGCTGCGACGCTTGCGCCCAGACGCGCGGGATCAGCGCGCGGCTGCCGGAGCCGTCGACGAAGGACGGCGTGTACTCGACCTCGGTGGGCGCTCCCGCCGCCAGCGTGGCTGCGACCGGTGCTCCCGTCTCCGGCTCGGCCGCGTAGAAGCGGACCTCCGGGCGCTCCGCCTTGACGGCACTCGCGACCCCGGTGAGGAGGCCGCCGCCGCCGTACGGCACGACCACCGCATCGAAGTCGGATAGCTGCTCGAGCAGCTCGAGCCCGATCGTCCCGTTTCCCGCCATCACACGGTCGTCGTCGACCGGGTGCACGAACATCCCCTCCGCGCCGTCGTAACGGCCGCTGACGAGCACGTTCCACCACTCGTCGTACGGCACTTTGATCACGCGACCACCGTACCGCTCGATCGCCTCGATCTTCGTCTGCGGCGCATGCTCGGGGACGACGATCGTCGCGGGCACTCCGCGCAGCCGGGCCGCGTACGCAACGCCCTGCGCCATGTTCCCCGCGCTCGCGGTCAGGACGCCGCCGGCGAGCTCCGAATCAGACGCCTGCAGGACGGCGTTGCCCGCGCCGCGGATCTTGAACGACCGCACGGGCTGCAGCACCTCCAGCTTGAGCCAGAGCTCCGCGTCCGCTTCCACGTCCAGGCGCACGAGCGGCGTGCGAATCGCCGTGCCCTGGAGCACCTCGCGGGCGCGGCGGATCTCGTCGAGCGCGATCACAGCGAGACGACGCTGCCTGCGTCTTCGGCCTCGGCGCGTCGGAGCACGTGCTCGGCGGCCGCGAGGTCCTGCACGGCGAGCCCGAGCGACTTGAACACGGTCAGCTCCTCGGGCGAACGTCGGCCGTCGGCTGCGCCGACGAGAACTTCGCCGATCTCCGCCCGGATGTGCTCCGGCCCGATCGCGCCCTCGCGCTGCGGGAAGAGAAAGTCTCCGGCCTCGTTGATCGTCGACTCGCGGCGATCGACGAAGAGCGCGGCGTCGCGCATCGTCGCGGTGTCGAGCTCGCGCGCGGTCGGGATGCTCGACCCGACCGCATTGACGTGCACGCCGGGCTTAAGCCACTCCCGCTTCAGGATCGGCTCGGGCGACGAGGTCGCGGTGACGACGACATCGGCGTCGCGCACGGCCTCCTCCGCGGATCCGACCTCCTCGAGCTCCGGCATCCGCCCCGGCGTGCGGCTCCACACGACGACGCGGTCGAAGTCCCGGACCGCGCGCATCGCCTCCAGGTGCGAGCGCGCCTGGATCCCGGCGCCGAGGATGGCGAGCGTCGAGGAGTCCTCGCGTGCGAGCAGCCGCGTGGCCACACCGGACACGGCGGCGGTGCGCACCGCGGTGATCGCGCCCGCGTTCAGAATCGCGCGGGTCTCGCCCGTCTCACCGTCGAAGAGCGCGACGAAGCCCTGGTGCGAGTCGAGGCCGCGGGCGCTGTTCCCGGGGAAGATCGCGACGGTCTTCAGTGCGTACAGCGGTGTCGCCCCGCCCCTGTGCGCGGGCATGAGGCCCATCAGGCTCGGCTCGCCGGGCGGGCGGACAACGAAGCGCAGCGGGTTGTGCACCTCGCCCCGCGCAAGCGAGGCGAGCGCGTCGGCCATCACGTCGATGCACTCCGCCATCGGCAGAAGGCGCCGGACGTCATGCTCGTCGATCACGCGCACCGTCATGAGAAGAACGACGCTATCCGGTCGCGGTCGGCCGGGGAAAGGACAATGTCCCTCGCGGCGAGGATCGGGTCGAGCTGCGACGCACGATTCGGCCCGCACACCGCACCGGTCACACCTGAGCTCGCGAGCACCCACGCGAACGCGAGCGCCGCCATGCCGATGCCGCGGGCGTCGGCCTCCGCGCGCAGGCGGTCGAGCCCGTCGAAGACGCGGTCGTCGACGAAGCGCTCGTACGGCCCCGGCCGCTGCGTCATCCGCGAGCCCGGCGGGAAGGGCTCGCCGCGCCTGTACTTGCCGGTCAGCCAGCCGCCCGAGAGCGGGCCGAACGGCACGTACGGGATCGCATTGGCGCGGCAGAGCGGCAGCACGCCGTCCTCGTCGCTGCGGTCGAGCAGCGAGTACGGGTTCTGCACGAGCGCGGGGCGCCCGTAGCGAAGCGCATCCGTGATTCCGGCATCGTCGTAGTTCGAGAGGCCCCAGGCGCCGATCAATCCCTCCGCGACGAGCGCCTCGAAGCACGCAACGGTGTCGTCGATCGTCGTGCCCGGGTCGGGCTCGTGCGCCAGGTAGAGGTCGATGCGGTCGACACCGAGCCGGCCGAGGCTCCCTTCGACCTGCCGCTTGATGCGCTGCGGCGCGAGCCCGAAATCGTCCAGGTTCCCGACGGTCGAGTGGAAGACCTTCGTCGTGATGACGAGCCCGTCCGGTGCGCGGGCGGCGCGCCAGCGCCCGATGAACTCCTCGCTGCGCCCGCCGCCGTAGGCGTCGGCCGTGTCGAACCAGCGGATGCCGTTCTCCCAGGCGCGGTCCATGATCGCGAAGGCCTCGTCCTCGGGGATGCCCTGCCCGAAGAACTCCGGCGCCGAGCCGACGCCGCCGAAGTTGCCGCAGCCGAGCGAGATTCCTGTGAACTTCACTCCGGCAGGTTCATCCGGGTCAGGTCGTTCCTGACGTCCCAGAGCTCCGGATAGAACGAGTGGTGGATCAAGCGCCCCATCACCTCGACCGGCGTGCCCTGCGTGCCGATCACGTCGGCGCCGATCACGCGCTGCACGACCTTGAAGTGCCGGACCCGCCAGACGATCACGCGCTCGTCGAACTCGATCAGCTGCTCGGCGAGCTGGTACAGGTCCTCGAACTCGCGCCCGCGCACGTACACGTCCGCGAGCGAGAGCCCCGCCCGCTCGTGCGCCGCGTGGAACGCATCGCCGAGCGGCTTCGCGACGCGGCGGATCTCCCTGAACCCCGGCGAGTCGAAGCCGCTGCCGTGACCGAGCACCTTGCGCACCTCCGTGTACTCCCACGGCGACATGTGCTCGAGCATGTCGAGCGCCGAGGTGACGAGCTTCAGGCAGTCGCTCGCGCGGCGGATCAGCCGGAGCGCCGCCGGGATGTCGTCTGCAACGACGAGCCGGCCCGCCTCCTCGACCTCGTTCCACGCGAGCTTCAGCCACAGCTCCGACGACTGGTGCACCGTCTGGAAGAGGAGCTCGTCGCGGTGCACCCATTCGTCCGCGTTCTTCTGCAGTCGCAGCAGCGCGTCGGTGCGCAGGTACCGCTCGTAATCGGACCCGCCCTCACCCTCGAGCACCGGCTTCGACAGCTCGCTCATCGAACCGCCTCCGTCCCGTCGAAGATGCGCATCGGCAGGTCCGCGAGCGGTACGCCGCCGTCGGCAGTCACGAGCCAGGTGTCCTGCATGTAGAGGCACGCCTGCCCGTCCTGCGAGATCGCGTGCGGGTGCATCGAGAACACCATGCCCTCGCGCAGCTCCGTCTCGTCGCCCTCGCCGATCTTCGGCCACTCGATCATCGTCATCCCGATCGAATGCCCGGTCACGTGCCCGAGCTTGAAGTCACGGTCGAGGAAGCCCTTCGAGACCGCGCGGTGGACGTCATGTGCGGTCGCGCCGTCGCGCAGGGCTCCGCGCGCGGCCTCGTAGTACTCCTCGTAGGCCTCCATCATCTGCCACGTCTCGGCGCTCGGCTCGCCGGGGCAGATCGCGCGCGACACCTCGACCCAGTGGCCGCCC
>JAICTB010000190.1 GCA_025936595.1 Thermoleophilia bacterium
CGGCGCGTCCAGGATCCGCTTCGGGATCACCCGCTCCGCGAGGTCGTACGCGCGCTGGAAGTTCCGCCGTTCGGCGATCACGAGCACGCCCCGGTCCCAGAGCGCGTCGAGCACCATCTTCGCCGGCTTCCAGTTCCACATACCGCCGCCGCCGTTTCCGTCGAAGGCGCGCGAGCCGAGCGGCCCTTCGGCGCGGATCCGCTCGAGGATCGGCTCGACGAGCTCGGAATGCTCGCGCAGCGCGCGGTCGTGCGAGCCCCAGTGGCCGCCCCCGTCCATCACCGTGCGGAAGTGTGGCCAGAGCTCGATCGGCAGGAGCGAGGCCTCGTGCGCCCAGTACTCGAAGACGCGGCCTTCGCGCAGGAGCTGCGGCACCGTGTCGCGCGGATAGGCGCCGATGCGCGCGTTCAGCGTCAGGCGGTGGGCGCGGTCGACCGTCGAGATCGAGTCGAGCTGCACTGCCGTCAGCCGCCGGATCGCGGCTTCCACGTCGTCTGCGCCCGCGCGGCGGAAGCGTGGCGTGTAGCCCTGGGTGCCGACGACGAGGCGCCGGATCGCCGCGATGCTCACCGCCACGTCCGTCCTAGCGCGCGTGTGAGAGGTACTCGAGCAGATCCGAGCGCGTGACGACCCCGATCGGCGTTCCCTGGTCCGCGACGACGACGGCGTTCGTCCCGCCGGTGAGCGCCGTCACGATCTCGTCGACCGAGGCGTCGGCGTCGACGGCGGCGAGCGGCCCTTGCATGGCGACCGCGACGTCCTCGTGCAGCGCGTCTGCATTCTTGAAGACCAGGTCGAGAAGCGCGCGGTCCTGCAGCGATCCGATCACGTCGGCGAGGCTCGCCAGCTCGCCGTCGCGCACGACGGGGAGCTGCGAGATCGAGTAGCGCTCCATGACGGAGATCGCCTCCGCCACCTTCTGGTGCGACGAGATCGTGACGAGCTGCGGCGTCTCGCCCGGCTTCCCCCGCAGGAGCTCGCGCACCGTCGGCACCGGCGCCGAGCGCTCGAGGAAGCCGTGCTCGATCATCCAGTTGTCGTCGAGGAACTTCGAGAGGTACGACCGGCCGGAGTCGGGGAGGATGGTCAGGATGCGAGAACCGGCGGGAAGCTTCTTCGCGTAGTCGAGAGCGCCCGCGATCGTCGACCCGGACGAGCCGCCGACGAGCAGCCCTTCCTCGCGCGCCAGGCGGCGCGCTGCGAGAAACGATGCCCGGTCGGAGACGCGCACCCACTCGTCGACGACGTCCCGGTCCATCGTCTCCGGCCACGTGTCCTTACCGATCCCCTCGACGAGGTACGGGTGCAGGTCGCTCTCCGACTTCGCGGTGTAGACGGAGCCTTCGGGATCGACGCCCACGATCTTCACGTCGGGCTTGTGCTCCTTGAAGTACCGGCCGACGCCGCTGATCGTGCCGCCCGTTCCCACGGAGACGATGATCGCATCGACCTCGCCGCCGTCGGTCTGCTCGAAGATCTCGGGGCCGGTGGTGAGGTAGTGCGCCTCGGGGTTCGACATGTTCGAGTACTGGTCGGGCTTGAAGCCGCCGGGGATCTCCTCGGCGAGACGCGAGGAGACCGAGTAGTACGACTCCGGCGAGTCGTGGTCGACAGCCGTCGGCGTGATCACCACCTCGGCGCCGTACCCGCGCAGCATCGAGATCTTCTCCTGGCTCATCTTGTCCGGCATCACGAAGATGCAGCGGTAGCCCTTCTGCGCGGCCGCGATCGCGAGGCCCACGCCGGTGTTGCCGGAGGTCGGCTCGACGATCGTCCCCCCGGGCTTCAGCTTCCCGTCACGCTCGGCCGCCTCGATCATGGCGAGCCCGATGCGGTCCTTGTTCGAGCCGCCCGGGTTCATGAACTCGAGCTTCGCGAGGATCTCGCCGGGTACGTCGCGCGAGACGCGGTCGAGGCGCACGATCGGCGTCGAGCCGACCAGGTCGATCACCGTGGGGAAGACGCGCGCCATGCCGCGGGAAGCCTACCGAGGCGCTCCTCCGCGCCTACGCCGCCGCCACCTCCGCGGTCTCGAGCTCGTCGCGCCGGACGAGGACGAGCGTTGCGACGAGACCGACCGCCGCGATCCCCACCGTCAGCCAGAACGCCCACTGTGTGCCGCTCGTGAACGCCTCCGGGAACCGCTCGCCGTGCCTGACGAGATGTTTGAAGTGGCTGATCGAGATCGAGGAGGTGACGGCGACGCCGATCGCTCCGCCGATCTGCTGCGCCGTGTTGATGAGGCCCGAGGCGAGCCCCGCCTCGTGCGCCTCCACGCCGGCGAGCGCGGCAATCGACACCGGGATGAACGAGAACGGCAGCGCGAAGCCGACGAGCAGGTAGCCCGGCAGCAGGTCGGACGCGAACGACGCGTGCACCGGGATCTGCGCGTACCAGACCATTCCGGCGATCATCGCGACGAAGCCGACGGCCATCACGGGCTTCGGCCCGAGCTTCGTCACGAGCGCCTGCGCGAGCCCCGCCCAGAGGATCGCGGTTCCGGCGGTGGCGGCGAAGGTCAGCCCGGTCCGGAGCGCCGACCAGCCGAGCACCTGCTGCACGTACAGGGTGAGCAGGAAGAAGTTGGCGAAGATGACGGCGCCGAGGAGCAGCCCGGCGACGTTCGCGCCGGCGACCGTGCGCACGCCGAAGATCCGGAACGGCATCAGCGGGTCTTTCGCGCGCGACTCGATCACGAGGAACGCGACGAGCAGGACCGCCGCGACGGCGAGGCGAGAGATCGTCCACGCCGATCCCCAGCCGTGGCTCGGCGCTTCAGACACGCCGTAGACGAGGAGCGCGAGCCCGGCGGTGATCGCCACCGCTCCGGCGATGTCGTGCGAGTGCTCGCGGTCCGAGCGGCTCTCGCGCACGAAGCGCGGCGCAAGCGCGAGCGCGAGCGCTCCGACCGGCACGTTCACGAAGAAGATCCACTCCCAGCCGAGGTACTTCGTGAGCACGCCGCCCGCGAGCACGCCGACCGCTGCTCCGGAGCCTCCGATCGCGCCCCAGATGCCGAGCGCCTTGTTGCGCTCCGGCCCCTCCTCGAAGCTCGTCGTGATGATCGAGAGCGCTGCCGGCGAGATGATCGCAGCGCCGAGCCCTTGCACGGCGCGCGCGCCGACGAGCACGCCCTCCGACCACGCGAGCCCGCACAGGAAGGACGCAATCGTGAACACCGCGACGCCGACGTAGAACACGCGGCGGCGCCCGAGCAGGTCGGCGGCGCGCCCGCCGAGCAGGAGGAAGCCGCCGAAGGTGATCGCGTAGGCGGTGATCACCCATTGCAGGCTCTGCTCGGAGAAGCTCAGCGACTTGCCGATCGACGGCAGCGCCACGTTGACGATCGAGACGTCGAGCACGGTCATGAAGAACGCCGCGCAGACGATTGCGAGTGCCTTCCAGCGTTGCGGATCCAGCTCAGCCATTCACGAAGCTCCTCAGGAAAACGGGCGGGGAGTAGCGGAGACCTTTGGGATGGAAACGCGCGCGATCGTCGAGAATTCCTGCGGCCTGCAGGCCTGGCAGATATTGGCGTCGCAGGCGACCGAGAGGAAGATGAACGCCTCTTCCATCGTGAAGCCCCACTGCTCGACGAGGAACCGCGCGCCCTCCTCGACCGCGCGGTCGAGCGCCTCCATGAAGTCCGGTCCCGCCGTCCCGTGCACGACCCACCGGTCCGCGAGCTCCGTGACGGGCCACGTCCCCTGCTTGCCCTTCAGCAATGAGACGCGGATCGTCACCTCACCCGCGATCTCGACGCCGGTGAAGCAGACCTCGCCGTCGCCCATCGACGCGTGCATGTCGCCGATCGCGAGCATGCCCCCGGGCTGGCGCACCGGCAGGTACACCTTCGCGCCCGGCCCGTGCAGGTGGTTGTCGAGGTTGCCGCCGTGCGTGCCGGCGAAGCCGTTGAAGACCTCGTCGCCGTCGGTCGCGACGCCGATCACGCCGACCATGGGGCGCAGCGGGAACGAGATGCGGTCCGTCATGTGCACCGTGTCGCCCTCCACCCGGAACACCTGCGTCACCGGCGCGTCGACCTGGTCGATCAGCTGGCCGATGCCCGGGATCAGCGTCGCGAAGCCGCGCTCGTCGGGGCGCACCTCGAGCAGCTCGACGACGAGCGAGTCGCCCGGCTCGGCACCGCGAACGGCGATCGGCCCTGTCGCCGAGTTGACGCGCTCGAAGTCGATCTCCGTGACGAGATCCTCTTCCGTTCGGATCTGGCCGGTGAAGCAGTCGTTCGTCTCGAGGGTCACGATCGTGCCCGGCTCGACCTCGAGCACGGGCTCCATCGCCGGGCCGAAGGACCAGACGACGTCGTCGCGGCCGATCCGGTGTGAGGCGGTGGTCCTGGTCGTCATCAGGGCGTCGATGGTCTCAGACGACGCGGCCGGCGGCAAATCAGTGCCGGAAGTGACGCCGCCCTGTGAACACCATCGCCGCTCCAGCGGCCGTGACCGCCGCGACGACCTCGTCATCGCGCTTCGAGCCGCCGGGCTGCACGATGGCAGCGATCCCGGCGTCGAGCGCGAGCTGCGGCCCGTCGGCGAACGGGAAGAACGCATCGCTCGCCAATGACGCAGCCGCTGTCTCGTGCCCGTGCTCACGCGCCTTGTCGACCGCGATCCGCACCGCGTCGACGCGGCTCATCTGGCCGGCGCCGATGCCGATCGTCCGCAGGTCGCGAGCGAGCACGATCGCGTTCGATGAGACGTGCTTGCACACGCGC
>JAICTB010000247.1 GCA_025936595.1 Thermoleophilia bacterium
ACCTCGGCGACGGCTGCGCCGAAGCGGTTTCGCAGGTTGTCCTTCGCCGAGCGGACGTACTGGCGCTTGCCCTTGAGCGACGCACCGTCGGGAACGTGCAGCTCGGCGGTGAGACTCACGACGTAGCCCGAGGGCACTAGGCGGCGTCGGAGCCGGAGGGCTCCGCTGCCCCCGCGGGCGTGTCGAGCGACGTCCGCTCGACGTTGCGCGTCTCGAAGACCTCGAAGACGTCGCCTTCGCGCAGATCGTTGAAGCCGTCGAGCAGGATGCCGCACTCGAAACCCTCCGTCACCTCGCGTACATCGTCCTTGAAGCGCTTGAGCGCAGCGACCGTCGTCTCGTGGAGGCGCGTTCCGTCGCGGAAGATGCGGACATTCGCGTTCCGCCGCACGACGCCGCTCGTGACCATGCAACCGGCGATCGTGCCGAGGCGCGACACCTTGAAGAGCGCGCGCACCTCGACCTCGCCGAGGATCGCCTCCGTCTCGACCGGCGTCAGCATGCCGACGAGCGCCTGCTCTATCTCCTCGGTCAGCTGGTAGATCACGCGGTAGAGGCGGATCTCGACCCCGGCACGCTCGGCGACCGCACGAACCTCGGCCGACGGGCGCACGTTGAACCCGACGATCATCGCCGTCGATGCGGCCGCGAGATTGACGTCGTTCTCGGTGATGCCGCCGACACCCGTGTGGATGACGTTGACGCGCACCTCCGGGTGCTGGATCTTCCCGAGCTCGGAGACGATCGCCTCGACGGAGCCCTGCACGTCGCCCTTGATGACGATGTTCAGATCCTGGATGCCGCCGGCCTGCATCTGCTCGAAGAGGGTGTCGAGCGACACGCCGCCGCTGCGCTGCTTCGCCATCGCCTCACGGCGGAGACGCTCGCCGCGCTGCTGCGCGCGCTCGCGCGCGCGGCGCTCGTTCTCGACCACGCGGCCGAGCTCGCCGGCGGGCGGCGGGCGGTCGAAGCCGAGGATCTCGACGGGCTCGCCCGGCCGCGCCTGCTGGATCCGCTCGCCGCGGTAGTCGTAGAGCGCACGCACGCGGCCCCACGCGTCACCGGCGACGATCGCGTCGCCGACCTTCAGCGTCCCGCGGTGGATCAGCATCGTGGCGACGGGGCCGCGGCCGACGTCGAGGCGCGACTCGATGATCGGCCCGGACGCCTCGACGCTCGGGTTCGCCCGCAGGTCGAGCTCCGCGTCAGCGACGAGCAGGATGCGCTCGAGCAGGTCGTCGAGGTTGTCGCCCTGCTTGGCCGACACCCGCGCGACCTGCACGTCGCCGCCCCACTCCTCCGGCTGCAGGCCCTCCGCCGCGAGCTCGCCGAGCACGCGGTCGGGGTTTGAGTCCGGCAGGTCGATCTTGTTGACCGCGACGACGATCGGCACCTCGGCCGCGCGCGCGTGCGAGATCGATTCCTTGGTCTGCGGCATGACGCCGTCGTCGGCGGCGACGACCAGCACCGCGATGTCGGTCACCTTCGCGCCGCGGGCGCGCATGGCCGTGAACGCCTCGTGGCCCGGCGTGTCGAGGAACGTGATCAGCCGGCCGTCGTGGTCGGCCTGGTAGGCGCCGATGTGCTGCGTGATCCCGCCGGCCTCCGTCGAGACGACGGACGTCTTGCGGATCGCGTCGAGCAGCGTCGTCTTGCCGTGGTCGACGTGGCCCATGATCGTCACGACCGGCGGACGAGCCTCGAGCGACTCCTCGGCGTCCTCGAAGACCTCTTCCTCGATGTCGTCGTCGTCCGCGTGCTTGATCGTCACCTCGCGTTCGAGCTGTGCGGCGATCAGCAGCACCTCGTCGTCGGTCAGCGACTGTGTCGCCGTCTTCATCGTGCCGAGCGTCATCAGCAACTTGATGATCTGCGGCATCGCCACACCGAGCGCCTGCGAGAAGTCGCGGAGGGTGACGCCGGACTCGACGGTCGCGGGGCCGGTGGGTGCGATCACCTCGCGCGGCTGGCGCGGCCCGCGGTCTGCCGGACGGTCGCCCGGGCGCTGGCGCTGGCCCTGGCCGGGCCGGCCGCCGCCCTGGTCGATGACGACGCGGCGCCGCCCCTTGGGGCCGCCCCCGCGGGGCCGGATCGGTCTGTTGGGCTTACCGTTTGCCATCGCGGGATCAAGTGTAGAGACGGGAGAGTTCCGGGTCGACGCGGACGTTCTGGCGCAGCGTGCGCGCGAACGCCCGCCGCGCCACGGCGCGTTCGAAGCACGAGAGGCGCCGGCAGGTATACGCTCCGCGACCCGCACCGGCGCCCGGCGCGAGCTGACCGCGCTCCGCACCGTCAAATCGTGCGTGGAAGCGCTGCAGCTCGCTCTGGGAGCCCTTGCGGCCGCAGCCGGCGCAGGTGCGAACCGGGAGTCCGCTCGTTACTCGGCCTCCTCGATCGGAACGCCGCCGTCAGGATCGTCCGTGACGCGCACCGCCTCGGGACCGCCGCTTTCGAGCGTCTGGTCGACGCCGTCGACCGGTGCGTCCCCGGGACCGGCGCCGAACGCCTCCGGCTCGGCGTTGCCGAACGCCGCGCCGTCTTCCGTGACGGCCTCCGGCTCGGCGAGATCCGAGCGCAGCTCGAGGCCGGGCTCCGACTCGTCCACGATCGGGTTGGCCTCGTCGTCCGGCTCGCGCAGCGCGAGCTCCTGGTGCGCAGGCACGCCGCAGTACTTCGAGCCGGGAAGCGCCGCGTTCGGGCAGCGCTTGCCGTTCGAGAGCACGGCTGCGCAGCGGCCGGAGACGTCGTTCTCGTCGCCGGGCTCGCCGCCGCCGAAGGCTGCGTCCGCCTCCTGTTGCGCGAACTCGCTGTCCGAGGTGATGTCGATCTTCCAGCCCGTGAGACGGGCGGCCAGACGGGCGTTCATGCCCTCCTTGCCGATCGCGAGCGCGAGCTGGTCGTCGGGCACGACGACCGTCGCCTCGCGGCCCTCGTCGTCGAGGTACACCTCGCGCACGCGTGCCGGCGAGAGCGCCTTCGCGACGAAGCGGGCCGGCTCGTTGTTCCACGGGATGATGTCGATCTTCTCGCCGCGCAGCTCGGACACGACCATCCGCACCCGCGAGCCGCGCGGGCCGACGCATGCGCCGACCGGGTCGACGCC
>JAICTB010000227.1 GCA_025936595.1 Thermoleophilia bacterium
AGATCGAGGCTGCGGCCGCCGAGCTCGGCGCGCACGCGATCGCTGCCGACATGAGCAAGGAGGAGGACTGCGCACGCGTCGTCTCGCAGCACGCGGAGCGCTTCGGCGGCATGGACGTGCTCGTCAATTCCGCGGGCATCGGCATCGCGGGCACGGTGGAGTCGCTGCAGACGAAGCACATCGACCTGCAGCTCTCCGTCAACCTCCGCGGCCTCCTGCTCGTCTCGCGCGACTCGATCCCACTCCTCAAGCGCTCGAAGGGCTGGATCGTGAATCTTGCGTCGATCGCGGGCACCGGGCCGACGCCCGGACTGACGGTCTACGGCGCGACGAAGGCGGCCGTGATCGCGCTGACGCGCTCGCAGAACGCGGAGCTCGACGCGGACGGCGTGCGCGCCGTCGCGATCTGCCCCGGCTTCGTGGACACGCCGATGGCGGAGTGGTCCGGGCTCGCGCCCGCCACGATGATCCAGCCGCAGGATTGCGCGGAGATCGTTCGCATGTGCCTGCGCCTCTCACCGCAGGCACGGATCCCGCAGGTCGTCGTCGAGCGTGTCGGCTCGAGCGACGGCATCGGCGTCGGCGTCGGCGGCGGCTAAGAGGTTCTCACAACCCGCCGCGCGTCCGCGCGATCCGCCAGATCATGAAGAGCGCGAGCGCCGCGGCGACGCCGAACCCCGCGAGGGAGACGGCGTGGCTGACGCGCGCCATCAGCGCCGAGGCGATCAGGAGCGCCGAGATGATCAGCGCCGCCCCGACCCGGTTTGCCGCCGAGCGCAGGAGATGCTCGAAGCTGTCGAGCTCCGTCGGCGCGATGCCGATCTTCAGCGAGCCGTTCTCGATCCTCTGTACGAGCTGCGCGACGCGGCGCGGCATCCGCAGCAGCGGCTCGAGCTGTGTGAACGCGAGCGCCAGCACCTGATTGGGCTCGAGGCGCTTCGCGGCCTCGCTCGCCATCACCGACCATCCCTCCTTGCGCAGCAACTCGACGGGGTCGAGTTGCGGATCGAGGGTCCGCGCGATGCTCTCCGCCTGCGAGAGCGTCTTGCCGACGAGCGCGAACGACGTCGGCAATGCGATTCCGTGCTGGAGTGACAGGCGCTGAAGGTCGGCGAGACCCTCGCCCGTCTTGATCCCCGCGAGGGGGCGCCAGTGGTAGCGCGGCAGCTTGCGGCGCAGGTCGTGCACGAAGCCTGCCTCGTCGGACTCGACGGTCGTCAGCGACAGCTCGAGGATCAGGTCGGCGACGTCGTCGGCGCGGTTCTGCGCGATCGCGAGTAGCAGCAGGGCGAGCGAGGTGCGGGTGTCGTCGTCGAGGCGTCCGAGCAGGCCGAAGTCGAGCAGCGCGAGCCGGCCGTCCGGCGTCAACAGGACGTTGCCGCGATGCGGGTCGGCGTGGTAGAGGCCCGCCACAGTCACCTGCCGCACGTACGCGCGGAAGAACGAGCGCGCGAGCTCGGCCGCACGCTCCGGCTCGAGGCCGTGGGAGTCGTCGACCCGCTTGCCGGCGACCCGCTCGAGCACGAGCACCTGCTCCGTCACGTACGGGTGGATCACCTGCGGGACGTAGATGTCGTCCGTGTAGTCGGCGAGCACCTGCGCGATCCGCTCGGCGTTGTTCGCCTCCTCGACGAAGTTGAGCTCTGCAAGCAAATGCTGCTCGAGCTCCTCGGTGAGCGCGTTCAACTGCAGGAGCCGCGCGGTGCCGGAGTGGCGTTCGGCGACGGACGCCACCTTGCGCAGCAGGTCGAGGTCGAGCTGCACCTCCTGGACGATGCCCGGGCGGCGCACCTTCACGACGACCGCGCGACCGTTCCGGAGCAGCGCGCCGTGGATCTGCGCGATTGACGCGGTTGCGAGCGGCTTCTCCTCGATGGAGGCGAAGTGGTCGAGCCCGATCTCGCGCTGGATCGTCTCGCGCAGCGGGGCGAACGGTAGCGGCTCGACGTCGTCGACGAGCTTGCCGAGCTCGTCGATGTAGACGTCCGGCAGCAGGTCCGGACGCGACGACAGTAGCTGCCCGAGCTTCATGAACGTCGTTCCGAGCTCCTCGAGCGACTCACGGAACTGAACGGCCCCGTCGTGCGTCGCAGGACGTTCGCCGACCACGCCGACCTCGCGCAGCACGCGCAGGAGGTGCGTCCGCCGGGCGGCGCGCGTGAGCTGGAATGCACGACGCACCTTGCCCGAGTCGGCCATCGCAACCTTCTGCCCTCGTAGCCTGCGCTGGAAACGGGCCCTGCGGCTACCGTTGGAAAGGAATGGCGCGCCTCGCCCCGCTCCTCGCCGCCGCGCTCCTCGTCGCCGGCTGCGGCACCTCTCCCGCCGCCAGGATCGCCGAGCCGCCCGCGGCGAAGCGGACGTTTGCGGGAGCCGGCCTGAACCCGCCGCGCAGCGCTCCCGCGATCGCCTTGCACGACGCCTCGGGCACGCCCGTCACCCTGGCCGGGCAGCGGGGCCGCTACGTGCTCGTCACGTTCCTCTACACGCACTGTCCCGACGTCTGCCCGCTGATCGCGTCGAACCTGAACGCCGCGGTCCGTGCGCTCGGAGCGAAGCGGAGCGACGTGCGCATCCTCGCTGTCAGCGTCGATCCGAAGGGCGACACCCCTGCGGCGGTCCGCGCCTTCGTCAAGCGCATGCACCTCGTGCCGGAGTTCCGCTACCTGATCGGCTCCGCCGCCGAGCTCCGGCGAGCGTGGGCCGCCTGGCACGTGCTGAGCGTGAAGCAGTCACCCGGCGTGGTCGACCACGTTGCGTACACGGCGCTGGTCGATCCGGCCGGCGAGGAACGCGTTCTCTACGGCTCAGACGTCCATGCGCGGGACGTCGTCCATGACCTACGCGCCCTGATGCGGCGCGCAGGCTCGACGTCGACGCGGGCCTGACCTCGCGGTCAGTGCACAAGCGCGCTGCCGGCTCCCCACCGAAGACGCGCGCCTGTCAGACGATCGATCGTCACCCGCCGGCGGGGCCGTCCCACATGCCGAACCACGGATGACCCGGATGCCCGACCCTGCCGAGCACGACGGCGAGCACGACCAGCGCGAGCAGCACGAGCGTGCGGCGCCGAAACAGAACAGAGATCTTTCTTGCCACAGTGAACACCTCCCTTCTCAGAATCGGAAGTCCTGAAGCGCTTCGGCAGCGCGGCGGTACAACGTCGCCGCACTGCGTTCGTCGCCCAACTTGGTCGCCAGATCGCCCTGCGCGATCCACGCCGCCGCGCGGTGCGAGGCAGACGACAACTTTGCAAATGCATCCTCGGACTTTGCAAGCGCCTCCTCGGCCTCCGGGAAGCGCTCCTGCTCGAGCAGCGCGCGGCCGAGCACGAGGCGCGCGTTGCCGATCTCGTCGAGCATGTCGTCCCGCTCGCTGATGATCTCGAGCGCGTGCAATGCTTGCTCCTCCGCCCGCTTCACATCGCCGGTGCGGAGATGCACCTGGGCGAGCGAGGAAACGGCCTTCGCGGCCTCCTCGTCGCGGCCGAGCTCGAGCGCGACGGCAAAAGCCTCCTTGAAATGCTCGATCGCGGCCTCGGGCTTCCCGAGCAGGAACTCGACGCCGCCGAGGTTGTTCATCAGACGGCCCACGTTGGCGCGGTCGGCGAGCTCCTCGTAGTGCGCCTTCGCCTTCTCGGCGTAGGTGCGGGCGAGGACGTAGTGACCGTCGCGCTCGGCGAGGATCGACGCCTGGAAGTACGCGGAGCCGAGCGCCCGCGCGTCGTGCAGGCCCTCCGCGAGCTCGAGCGCATGCTCCACGTCCTCGCGCGCCGCCTCGTAGTCCCGCTGGCGCCGGTAGCAGCGCGAGCGCCACGAGAACACCCGCATCCGGAGCTGGTCGGAGGGAAGCCCCGAACGCTCGGCGAGCACGAGCGCCTCGTTGAAGAGACCGACCGCGGTCGAGATGCTCGACAGCAAATACCGGCACACCCCCAGCCGGTAGAGCACCTCGGCGCGGTCGAT
>JAICTB010000212.1 GCA_025936595.1 Thermoleophilia bacterium
GCTGACGGTCGTGAACGGCCCCACCGTCACCTGGCTCGAGCCGCCGTCACGCGTCTGCGCCTTGAAGAACGACCGGCTCCTCGTCGTCGGCGACTCGACGAAGCATGTGAAGCAGGTGGTGTTCACCGACGGCAACCACCGGATCGGCGTCGACAGGAAGGGCTCCGGCGGGATCTACTCCGTGGCGTGGAAGACGTCGAAGCTGAAGAAGGGCACGACGCACCGCCTGCTCGCGACGCTCACCGACGTCTCCGGCCGCACGACTGCCGCCGGGCGCGTGCTCAAGATCTGCAAGTAGCGATCGTCACCGGGGCCTCGTCGGGCATCGGCGCCGAGCTGGTGCGGGCGCTGCAGGCGCGCGGGATGCTCGTCGTCGGCCTCTCGCGACGGCCGTCCGGCGCGGACGAGCACGAGGAGTGCGACGTCGCGGACCGCGCGGCCGTCGAGGAGGCCGCGGCGCGCGTGCTCGACCGGCATCCGCGAATCGACCTGCTCGCGAACAACGCAGGGGTCGCCGCGGGCGGAAGCTTCCTCGGCGCGACGCCGGAGCGGATCGAGCAGACGATCCGCCTCAACTACCTCGGCTCGGTCTGGACGACGCTCGCGTTCCTGCCCGGCCTCGGCGGCGGTTCGCACGTCGTCAACATCGTCTCTGTGGCCGGCACCGTCGCCGACGGGCCGTACTCGGCGTCGAAGCACGCGCAGCTCGCGTTCTCCCGCTCGCTGGCGCTTGAGCTGGCGCCGCGCGGAATAAAGGTGCACACCGTCAACCCGGGCTTCGTCGAGACGGAGGGCTTCCCGCAGCGCGAGCGCCTCGGGTCGCTCCTCGGACGGCTCGTAGTCGATCCACCGCTCGTCGTCGAGCGTCTGCTCGCGGCCGTCGACCACGACCGGCGCGAGATCACCGTGCCGCGCTGGTACCGGCCCGCCGCCTGGGTGCAGGCGCTCGCGCCCGGCGCGCTCGCTACCGCTCGAGCACGTACCAGCCGACGACGGCCTCGTAGCCGGTAGGGGCAAGCATGCGCGCGTGCTCGCGCTCCGCCCCTTCGCAGCCGGCGAGGTCGAGGTAGGCCTCCAGGTCGCGCGGCTCGCGCGTCACCTCCTGGCGCCGGAGCACGAGCCCGTTCGAGTCGAACAGCCCGCGCAGGTCCGCGTCGGCGAGGAGCCGCGTCGTCGACGGGTCGCGCGCCCGCTCGAACCGCGTCAGCTCGAACCCGGCCAGCGGATCGGCCGGTGCAAGCTGGTCGACGACGAGGATCGTCCCGCCGCCCCGCGTCACGCGGGCAAGCTGCGCGACGAGCAGCTCCGGCCGTCGCGTGTGGTGCAGGGTCCGGAGGGTCGCCGAGATGTCGAACGAGAACGGCTCGAAGGGCAGCTGCTCACCGTCGCCGACGACGACCTCGACGTTCGCGGGAGCATCCTCGCGTGCCCGCGCCGCCAGCTCCTCGTCGATCTCGACCGCGACGACCTCACGCACGCGCGGCGCGATCGCGAACGCGAAGGCGCCGGTTCCGGCACCGACGTCGAGCACACGTTCCTCGCCGCTCGTCGGCAGCAGCTCGTCCAGACGGGCGGTGAGGGCCGCGGCCCGCTGCCGCTGCAGCTCGGCTCTTCTCTCGGCGTTTCTCAATTCCCGCTCCAGCGCCGGCAAAGCCGGCGCCTGCGCTCCTGATGGGCTCCGTCGAGCCTACGCCTCATGCCGCATCCATGACGACGCGGCGCGCGCGCGTGGGCGACGAGTCGATGCCGCACGCGAGCTCGTAGGTGAGCGTACCGGCGACGCGCGCGTGCTCCTCGAGCGGCATCCCGCGGCCGACGATCGTGACCGGGGCGCCGGCGGGCACCGGCCCTGGGAGCTCGACGGCGGTCGCGTCCATCGAGACCGCGCCGACGACCCGCCGCCGCTCGCCGCCGACCCGCACCTCGGTCCCCGTCAGGTCGCGCCGGAAGCCGTCGGCGTAGCCGACCGGCAGGATCCCGACCCAGGTGTCGCGCTCCGCGACGAACAGCCGCCCGTAGCCGGTCGATTCGCCGGCGCGCAGGAGCTTCGCCTGCGCTACCTCCGTCGTCCAGGAGAGCACCGGCTCGAGCCCATCGGCGGCAGGATCCTCGCCGAACGGCGAGAGCCCGTAGAGGGCGATCCCGCAGCGCGCCGCGTCGAAGCGCGCCTCCGCCAGCCGCAGCGCGGCGGCGCTATTCGCAACGTGCCTCTGCAGATGCGACAGCGGCTCGGTCGCCGCCCGGAAGCGCTCGACCTGGACGCGCGCGTACTCAACGTCGGAGTCCGCCGTTGCCAGGTGCGTCATCACGCCGACCACCTCGCGCGTGAGCGCGGGCAGCTCGGAGAGCCCCCAGCGGCCCATGCCCGTGTCGAGCTTCACGTGCACCGCAACCCCTTCGGGAATCTCGTCGCCCGAGACGACAAGCGCAAGCTCCGCGTCGCGCGCCTGCGCCACCTCACGATTCGCCGCCGGCCCCATGACGAGGATGCGCGTGCCCGGGAACTCGGCGCGCAGCACGAGCGCCTCGGGAACCGTGGCGACGCAGAGCGCGGTCGCGCCCGCGCCGAGCGCAGCGCCCGCGCAGTCGACGGCGCCGTGCCCGTAGGCGTTCGCCTTCACGACCGCCCACAGCTCGGCGCCCTCCAGAGCGCGCAGCAGCGTCCGCACGTTCCGGCGCAGCGCTCCGAGGTCGATCGCGATCTCGGAGCGCATCAGGCGAGCGGCGCGCGCTGGAGGCCGTGCCCGGCGAGCGCGCGCTGGAGCGCGGGCAGCAGATCGGACGCGATCGTGCCGGGCTGCGGCTCGACGAGCTCGGCCGCGACGCCGTGCGCGACCGCGGCCGTGGCGGCCGCGAGCCGCGCATCCATCCCCTTGGCGAGGAACGCCGCGACGATTCCCGTCAGCACGTCGCCCGTCCCTGCGGTCGCGAGCGCCGGCGTGCCGTACGCGGCCACGAGCACGCCTTCGCGGGGCGAGGCAACGATCGTGTCGGCACCCTTCAGCAGCACCACCGCGCCGAAGCGCGACGCCGTGCGGCGCGCCGCATCGAGGCGATGCGCGTCGACCTCGCGGCTCTCCAGGCCGAGCAGTCGCGCGAGCTCGCCGCTGTGCGGGGTCAGCACGGTCGGCGCCGCACGCGTGAAGGGCTCGAGCTGCCAGAGCGCGTCGGCGTCGAGCACGACCGGCAATTCGAGCTGCTCGAGGAGGATCCGAACGAGCTCGACGGTCCCGTCGCTGCGACCGAGGCCCGGGCCGATTGCCACCGCGTCGGCCTTCTCGGCCGCCTCGAGGATCGCATCCGAGGAGCGCGGCAGGAGTCGTCCCGACGAGTCCTCGGGTAGCGGCCGCTTCACCACCTCGAGCAACCTCGTCTCGAGCACGGGGAGTGTGGACTCCGGCGCGGCGACTGCGACATACCCGGCGTCGGCACGGAACGCCGCGAGCGCGGTGAGCATTGGGGCGCCCATCAGGCCACGAGAGCCCCCGACGACGAGCACCGAACCGGCGCTGTACTTCGTCGAAGCCGCCCCCTTCTGCGGCAGCTCGAGCAGCGCCGATGCCGGAACGAGTGCGTGCTCGTGCTCGCGCGGGCGCAGGCCGATCGGCGCGATGTGGACTGCGCCGGCATGAGCGCGGCCGGGTGCGATCGCGAGCCCGACCTTCGCCGCGCCGAAGGTGACGGTCGCCGCCGCGTCGACAGCGGCACCCGGCACCTCCCCGGTGGACGCGTTGACCCCGGACGGGACGTCGACGGCGACGACCGGGCGGTCGCACGCGTTGATCAGCTCGATCATCCGCGCCGCGTCCTCCCGCGGTGCATCGCGCAGGCCGATCCCGAGCAGCGCGTCGACGATCACGTCGGGCTCGCCGAGATCGCCGACGCTCTCGACGACCTGCACGTCGCGTCCGCGCTCGCGCAGGATGCGCGCGCACACCTTGCCGTCGCCGCCGTTCGAGCCACCGCCGCAGACGACGGTGACGCGGCCGGGGAACCGGCGCAGCACGAGCTCCGCGACGGCGTTTCCCGCACGCTCCATCAGCTCGTCGAGCGGCCCCGCGTGCGCCTCCTCCGCACGCCGCGTCTCGTCGGCGGTGAGGAGCGGCTGCAGCCTCACGCGTCCACCACCACCGCGACGGCCGCGGCGAGCTCGCGCGAGTGCGTCATGGAGAGCTCGA
>JAICTB010000275.1 GCA_025936595.1 Thermoleophilia bacterium
CTCGTACGTGAGATGGGCGGGCGGATCTCGGTGGATTCGCAGGAAGGACGCGGATCGCGGTTTGCATTCGAGCTGCCGCTCGCAGAGAACGGTGTGAATTTTCGACCAGAGAGGGATAACGGGCCGCAATGAAGACGCGCGTGCTGGTGATCGATGACGAGGCGCCGATCCGGCTGCTCTGCCGGGTCAACCTCGAGGCGGAGGGAATGGACGTGCTCGAGGCGGCCGACGGCCCCAGCGGTCTCGAGAAGGCGCGCGCCGAGATTCCGGACGTCGTGCTCCTCGACGTGATGATGCCCGGCCTCGACGGTTGGCGCGTCGCGGAGGAGCTGCTCGACGACGAGCGCACGGAGGCGATCCCGATCGTGTTCCTCACGGCGCGCGCCGAGTTGCGCGACCGCGCACGCGGCATCGATCTCGGCGGTGTCGACTACGTGACGAAACCGTTCAATCCCGTCGAGCTCGCACCGCTCGTGCGCGACCTCCTGGACCGCGTCGCGCGCGGCGAGCGCGACGACCTGCGCGGGGAGAAGCTGAGCGAGCTACGCGCGCTGCTCGAACGCGAGTAGCACGAAGAGCCCGCCCCCCGGTCGGGCCCCGCGCGCTGTCTCCCGAATGCGTTTAGCCGGCGAAGTCGGCGGTGACGACGCGCGCGCCGTTGTAGCCGCGGAACGAACCGATCAACTCACCGACGCCGACACGGCTGAACGACGGCCGCAAGAGGTTCGCGCGATGCTCGGGGCTGGCAAGCCATGCCGAGACGACGCTGCGGGCCGTTCCGAGCCTCCCGGTGCCCCACGCGAGGTTCTCGCCCGCGAGCGAGCCTCTGACGTCGTACTGCAGCATCCGGCTGCCGAAGGCGCCGTGCGCGAAGACGTCCGTGGCGAGCATCTCCCGGCTGTGTGAGCGAGCCGCGTTCTGGAGGTGCCCGTCGTAGTGGAGGGGTGCGAGCCCGTGCTGCGCACGGACATGGTTCATCGCGCGGAGCAGTGATGCCTCCGAGCGCGTCAGTCCTGCCAGTGCGGTCGTGGGAAGAACGAGCGCGACGACCGCCGCGGTGACCAAGGGGCGCTTGAGCACCGTCGGAAACTCGCAGGTTTATAGACGGAAAGCCACCCCCTTTTGGGGGATTCTCGCGTTGCGAGCCTGATGAAAGCTCCCTTTTACCGCGCAGTCTGGGCGATCGCGATCGCGGCGAGCACGACGGCGGCGCCGGCGAGCTGCACGCCGCCGAGCGCCTCGGAGAGCCAGGCCCAGCCGACGAGCGCGCCGACGACCGGCTCGAGCATGGCGACGATCCCGACGGTCGTCGCGCGCAGGTGCCGGAGCGCGCTCACGAGCAGGAAGAAGGGGACGATCGTCCCGAGCGCGATCATCCACAGCGCAAGGAGCCACACCGGGAGATGTGCTGCGTGCAGGTTCCCGCCAAGTGATGTGTCCGCCGTGAGGATGTGAAGAGGAAACGACCACCACGGTACGAGCACGGCCCAGAAGACCGACGCGAAGAGGAAGCCCCATGCGAGGAGCGACACCGGATCGCGATCGCCGACGACGTGCTCCGCGAGCAAGACGTAGAGCGCGTACGCGAACGCCCCGCCGAGCGCGAACATCACTCCCGCGGTGGAGAGCGACGTTCCGCCGCCGAAGATGTTGACGATCAGGCCGAGGCCCATCAGGGCGAGTGCCAGCGCGACCCAGATGCGCCGGCGCACGTGCTCGTGGTGGACGAAGCGCGCCCAGAGCGCGACGAGGAGCGGTGCGAGGTACTCGATCAGAAGCGCGACGCCGATCGCAAGCCGGTGGATCGCGAGGAAGTAGAACCACTGCACGAACGCGAGCCCGCCGACGCCGAACGTGAGCACGTACGGCAGCTCGCGCCGCGTCAGCCGCAGCCTGCCCGGCGCGGTGACGGCGAGGACCGCGACGAGGCCGAGCGCCGCGCCGAGTGACCGCACCTGCGCGAGCCGCTCGGACGAGAGCCCCGTTGCGAGAATCGTCTTCGAGACGCCGCCGTTGATTCCCCAGAGGACGGCGGCGATCGCCGCCATCGCGTAGCCGAGTCGCGGGCGCCGCCGCCGCGCGGGCGGAACGGGAAACGGCGCTTCGCTCACCGGCCCGACGCTACCGGTGCGCCTACACTGCGTCCCTCGGGACGTAGCTCAGCCTGGTCAGAGCGCCGCCTTTGGGAGGCGGAAGCCGTCGGTTCGAATCCGACCGTCCCGATGGTTCGATTGAGGCGAGGGCCACAATTCGTCTCGTAACGC
>JAICTB010000032.1 GCA_025936595.1 Thermoleophilia bacterium
GGCTCCGCGCCGACCGGCATCGCCAGGGGGTCGATCAGCACGTTCTCGGGCGGAATGCCGTGGTCCCCCGCGCGCGAGACGATCTTCTTCGCCACCTCGAGGCGGCGCTCCGGCTCCATCGGGATCTCGTCGTCGTTCGCGAGCCCGATCACGGCGGCGCCGTGCTTGGCGACGATCGGCAGGATCGCCTCGAGCCGCTCATCCTCGCCGGTGACCGAGTTGACGAGCGCCTTCCCCTCGTAGGCGCCGAGGCCGGCCTCGAGTGCCTCGATCACGGACGAGTCGATACAGAGCGGCAGGTCGGTGAGCGACTGCACGAGCGGGACCGCCGAGCGCATCAGCTCCACCTCGTCCGCGAGCGGGTCGCCGACGTTCACGTCGAGCATGTCGGCGCCGCCCGCGACCTGCTGCGCGACGTCGTTCTCGATGCGCGAGAGGTCGCCCTTCTGCAGCTCCGCCTGGAACTTCTTGCGCCCGGTCGGGTTGATGCGCTCGCCGATCACGCAGAACGGGCGGCCCGCGCCGATGACGACGGTCCTAGACTGCGACTCGAGGACTGTGTCCACGCAACTCCCTTTCTCGACGGGTGGGGATGCCGAGGCGCTCGCACAAGCGTGCGATGCCGGCCTCCTTGCGAAAGCTGATCAGGTGCAGGCCGCGCACGCCGGACAGGGAGCGCGCGTGGTCCGCGAGCTCGCACGCCAGCTCGAAGCACTCTGCCTCGGGGTCGGCAGCGCTCTCGCAGCGCTCGATCACGTCGGCGGGTACCGAGATGCCGGGCACCTTCTCGTCGATGAAGCGGAGCGCCGACGGCGAGCGCACGAGGCAGACCGACGGCAGGATCGCCGCCTGCGACGCGAGCCCGCTTGCGACCGCCTCCCGCATGAAGCGCTCGAGCGGCTCGCGCTCGAAGCCGACCTGCAGCTGCAGGAACCGCGCACCTGCGCGCACCTTCTTCAGCGCCCGCTCGGCGCGATAGTCGACCGGCGGCGCCGCGGGATTCTCGACGGCACCGAGGAAGAGGCGCGGCGCGGGATCGATCTTGCGACCGGAGAGGTAGTGCCCGCCGCGCATCGCATTCGCGGTCACGAGCAGCTGGATCGCGTCGAGGTCGAAGACGCGACGCGCCTCCGGCTCGTCGCCTGCGGTCACGTCGTCGCCGGTGAGGCAGCAGATGTTCTCGATCCCGAGCAGGCCGGCACCTGCGAGCTCGGCCTGCAGCGCGAGCCGGTTGCGGTCGCGACAGACGAGCTGCATGACCGGCTCCATGCCGAGCTGCTGCAGCGCCACGGCGACCGCGAGCGGAGAGGCGTGCGCGTGCGCCGCCGTGTTGTCCGTCGCGTTGACCGCGTCGACGAGCTCCTCGAACGGCTCGAAACGCTCGTGAACGGCGGCGAGCCCGCCGCCGTTGACGGTCAGGAGCTCCGCGGTGAGGACGAACCGCCCCGCGTCGATCGCATCTTCAAGCCTCGACATTCCACCCCTTCGGTGCTTCCCGGTCGCGCTTCGAGAGGAAGTTCGCCCAGGACGACGTGCCCCACAGCCGGTTGTCGACTGGCTTGCGGATGTCGTGAAGCTCGTGCGCCCACGGCGTTCTCGGCGCGCGCTCGACGGCCTTCACCCAGACGCAGCGCATCTCCGGCTTCACCTCGCAGCGGCCGTCCGGCCGGACGCCGCCGCACGGCCCGTTGCGCAGCGTCTTCGGGCAGTTCATCGGGCACGTCATCCCCGTCGAATGCAGCACGCACTGGCCGCACATCTGGCAGCCCCAGACCGGCTTCTTGACCGCGGCCTCGAGGAGGGCGAGCGGCTTCATGCTCAGGCGGGAACCGCGGAGCGCCGCTGCTCGATCAGGTCCTTGGCGAGCCGCACGGCAGTCGATGCGTCGGACGCGTAGCCGTCTGCGCCGACCGCGTCGGCGTATTCCTGCGTGACGGGCGCGCCGCCGACCATCACGATCACCTCGTTGCGAATGCCGGCCTTCTCGAGCGCGTTGATGTTCGCCTTGAACATCGGCATCGTCGTCGTGAGGAACGCCGAGAAGCCGACGATGTCCGGCTGGTGCTCCTGCACCTGCTGCACGAACACCTCCGGCGCGACGTTCACGCCGAGGTCGTAGACGGTGAAGCCCGCGCCCTCGAGCATGATGTTGACGAGGTTCTTGCCGATGTCGTGCACGTCGCCCTTGACGGTGCCCATCACGTAGGTGCCGATCGGCTTGGCGCCGGTCTCGGCGAGAAGCGGGCGGAGGATGTCGAGCGCCCCTTGCATCGCGCGCGCGGCGATCAGCATCTCCGGGACGAAGTAGTCGCCGCGCTCGAAGCGCGCGCCGACCTCCTCGAGCGACGGGATCAACGCGTCGTAGAGCATCGATTCGGGGCCCATGCCGTCCGCCAGGCCCTCGTTGACGAGGTCCTTCACCTCCGGCGCGTTGCCGATCAGCGTGTTGTCGTAGAGGCCCTGCAGAATCTCTTCGTGCGTCATGCGGCACCTCGTTCGTCGTGGTTTCCAAGGCGGGTCGAAAGCTCTCGTGCCTGCTCGAGCAGCGCCGGTACGAGCCCGGCGATGCGCTCGCGCGTGAGCCGCATCGTCGGCCCGGAGATCGAGAGCGCCGCGACGGCGTTGCCGTCGGGGCCGAATACGGGCGCGGCGAGCGCGGCGAGCCCGTGCTCGAGCTCGTCGATCGCGACGGCGTAGCCCTGCGCGCGGATCGCGCGACCGCCGGCGGGGTGGTCGGCCGCGAACGCGCGCAGCACCTTCCCGTTCGCCGCCAGGTCGTACGGGACGCGCCGGCCGACCCAGTTCGTGCCGCCGACGAAGTGGCGACTGTCCTCCTGCGCGAGATGTTCGACGCCGAGCGGCGTCGGCACGCCGAGGTTGATCGTCTCGCCGGAGAGCTCGGCGAGCGCGCGCAGCGCGGGCGCGGCGAGCTCGGCGAGGCTCGCCCCGCCGTCGCGGTGGGCGAAGCGGAGCAGGACCGGCCCCGGCGCGACGCGCCGGTCGCCCGCGCGCTGCACCAGCCCGCGCCGCTCGAGCGCGCCGACGAGACGCGACGTGGTCGACTTCGGCAGGCCGGACCGGGCCGACAGCTCACCCACGCCGAGCGCCCGCGGCGATTCGACGACGCTGACGAGAAGCTCCGCCGCGCGATCGATCGCCTGGGTGCCCGACTGAGGCGCCATCGGCCCATATGGTGGAATATCTGTTCCACGATGTCAAGCCGTCCTCGGGTGGAGACGGTTCCACCCGCGAATCCACCCTGGGCCCGAGGCGACGGCGACCGCGCGCGCCGGACACTCGGGACATGACAACCACCTACATCCTCACCGCCGCGCTCGTCCTCGTCGTCGTCCGCCAGCTCCGTGGGCGGAAGCTCGCCGGACCGAGCCTCTACGTCCCACTCGCAGTCGTGGCGTACGTGACCGCCGAGTATCTCCGTGGTATCCCCACGACCGGGAACGACCTCGAGCTCGCGCTGCTCGGCGCCGGTGCCGGAGTCACGCTCGGCAGCCTCTGCGGGCTGCACACCCTGGTCTACACCGAGCGCGGCATCCCCTATGCACGCGCGACCGGCTTCGCAGCGGCGCTCTGGATCGTCGGCGTCGGCGCACGGCTCGCGTTCTCGCTCTACGCGCAGCACGGCGGCGGCCGCGCGATCGCGCATTTCTCCGTCGCACACTCGCTGACGATGCAGGCGTGGGCCGCCGCACTCGTCCTGATGGCCCTCGCCGAGGTCGTGAGCCGTACGGTGGTGCTGCTCTTCCGCAGCCGCGGTGCGATCATGGCCGCATGACCGTGCGGATGGCGGTTCGCATCGTCTCCCTGGCGGCGCTGCTCGCGCTGATCGCCGCGCGCGAGGTCCACCACCCAGCGGCGCTCGTGCTCCTCGCCGTCGCCGCCGTCGCGCTCGCCGCGTGGGCATGGACGTCGCGGCCGCTACGGGCGACCGAGGCGACGCTCTCGCTCGTCGTCCTCGGCGTGACCGGCGGCGTCCTCTCCGTGTGGGCCTCTGAGTCGATCGGGCTGCTCGCGACCACGGCCATCGCGGCCGGAACGACGTTCCCGCTCCGGCGAAGCGTGCCGCTTGCGCTCTGCGGGCCTGCCGCGCTCGTCGTTGCCTCGGCAGCCGCCGGCTGGTCCGGCGGCCTCGTGATCGGCGGCACCGCCGCGACGCTCGGCGGTCTCGTCGGCGGGATCAGCAGGCGGCAGGCGCATGAGCAGGCCGAGCACGAGGCGCGCGTGCGTCTGGCACGCGAGCTGCATGATGTCCTCGCGCATACGCTCGGCGCGCTCGCCGTCCAGCTCGAGGCGGCCGACGCTGTGAACGAGGACGGCGACCGCGCACAGCTCGCCGAGCTGCTGCGCCGGAGCAGATCGCTCGTCGCGAGCGGCCTCGAGGAGACGGCCGAGGCGGTGCGCGCGCTCCGCGACGAGCCGGTTCCGGTCGCCGAACGGATCGCGGCGCTCGTCGAGGGTGCGGGCGCGTCGCTGCACGTGGAGGGAGCTCCCCGTCCGCTGCCCCCGCAAGCGGGCCTCGCGCTCTACCGCGCAGCGCAGGAGGCGATCACGAACGCGCGCAAGCACGCACCCGGCGCGCCGGCCGAGCTTCGGCTCACCTTCCGCGCCGGCGAGACGGTGCTCACGGTGACGAACGCGGCGCCCGCGGGGCCTGTCGCCGCTCCCGGCGCCGGGCTCGGCCTGCAGGGGATGCGCGAGCGGCTCGAGCTCGCGGGTGGGCACCTCGACGCCGGCGGATCGGCCGAGGGATTCACGGTCGAGGCGGCGGTGCCGGCGTGAAGGTCATCGTCGCGGACGACCAGACCGCGGTGCGCGAGGGCCTCGTCACGATCCTCGGGCTCATCCCCGGCGTCGAAGTGGTCGGCGCGGCCGCGACCGGCGCAGAGGCGATCGAGCTCAGCGATCTGTTTGCGCCGGACGTCGTGCTCATGGACCTGAACATGCCGCGTGTCGACGGCGCCGAGGCGACCGCACAGATCCGCGCGCGCCACCCCGCCACACAGGTTGTCGTGCTCACGACGTATGCCGACGACGACTCGATCCTGAAGGCGCTGAATGCGGGCGCGCTCGGCTACCTGACGAAGAACGCATCACGCGACGACATCCGCCGGGCGCTCGAATCGGCGGCCGCCGGCCACGCCCACCTCGATCCCGCGGCGCACGCCACGGTCCTGCAGGCCGCGTCGCGCCCGCGCGTGATCGAGCCGCCCGACGGCCTGACGCCGCGCGAAGCCGAGGTGCTGACCCTGATCGCGGATGGGCTGTCGAACCGCGACATCGCAGCGCGTCTCTACCTCAGCGAGGCGACGGTGAAGACGCACGTGAACCACATCTTCGCGAAGACTGCGAGCCGCGACCGCGCACAGGCGGTGGCCTACGCACACCGGCACGGGCTGGCGAACTAAGAGCTCCTTTCACAATGAAAGGAGCTCTAAGAATCTTCGAGGGACTCGACGAGCAGCGTCGAGACGTCCGCCACGCGTAGCTGCTTCCCCGACGCGCGAACGCCGTCGTCGAGCATCACCGTGCAGAACGGGCAGGCGACGGCGAGCGTCTCGGCGCCCGTCTCGGCCGCTTCGCGCACGCGCTCCTCGTTGATCGCGCCGCCGCGCTCCTCCATCCACATGTGCGCGCCGCCCGCGCCGCAGCAAAACGTGCGCTCGCGATTGCGCGCCATCTCGACCGACTTGCCGACCGCTGCGACGAGCTCGCGGGGATCCTCACGCACGTCGTTGTGCCGCGCGAGGTAGCAGGAGTCGTGGTAGGTGATCTCGGTGTTGCCCGCCTTCGGCTGCAGCCTCCCGTCGCGCACGAGCTCGGCCAGCAGCTCCGTGTGGTGCATCACCTCGTAGCGGCCGCCGAAGTCCGGGTACTCGTTGCCGAGCGAGTTCAGGCAGTGCGGGCAGCTCGCGACGATCTTGGTGACTCCCGCATCGTTCAGCGTCGCGACGTTCTGCTCGGCGTACGACTGGAACACGTACTCGTTCCCCATGCGCCGGGCCGGGTCGCCCGTGCACGACTCGCGCGCGCCGAGGATCGCGAAGTCGACGCCGGCCTTCTGCAGGAGTTTCACGGTCGACTCGGCCGCAGTGCGCGCCCGCTCGTCGTAGGCGGCCGCACAGCCGACCCAGTAGAGGATCTCCGGCGCCGGCTCCCCTTCCTCGACGACGCGCACGCCGAGGCCCTCCGCCCACGCCGCGCGATCGCCCTGCGGCTTTCCCCACGGGTTCCCCATGCGCTCGACGTCGCGCAGCATCGACTCGGCCTCCTGCGGGAAGCTCGAATCCATCATCACGAGGTTCCGGCGCAGGTCGACGATGTGGTCGATGTGCTCGATCGACACCGGGCATTCGTGCACGCACGCGCCGCACGTCACGCAGTCCCAAACCATCTCTTCCGGCACACCGTTTCCAACCACCGGCGAGAGCTCGCCGCCGGCGAGGAGCGCCGGCCCTTCGGCGAGCAACTGGTCGCGCAGCCCCATGATCACAAGCTTGGGCGAAAGGAGCTTGCCGGTCGCGTAGGCGGGGCAGACGTCCTGGCAGCGACCGCACTCGGTGCAGGAGAACGTGTCGACCATCTCCTTCCACGTGAGGTCGCCGACCGTGGCGACCCCGAAGCGGATCTCCTCGTCCGGCAGGTCGAAGCGCAGCGGCTCCAGCCGTCCAAGACGGCGCGTGCGGGCGAAGAACACGTTGAACGCCGCGGTCGCGATGTGCAGGTGCTTCGAGTACGGCAGGTAAGCAAGGAAGACGAGGATCGTCGTGACGTGCGCCCAGACGAAGACGCGCTCGAGCACACGGGGCGCGGGCACGGCAGTCGCGATCCAGTTCGACAGGAACGACGCGTGCGCAGGCCACTCGTTGAGGCCGGCCGCGATGCGCGCGGCGTGCCAGCCGAGCAGCGTCAGCACGACGAGCGCGATCAGCGCCAGGATCAGGTTGGCCTCGCCGAGATGCGAGCCGTCGAAGCGCTTCGGCCGGACGACCTTGCGGATCCACGCCGCGGCAACGACGCCCGCGAGGACGGAGAGGACGAACACGTCGACGAGGGCCATGAACCAGCCCTGCGCCTCGAGCCACGGCAGCGACGAGTCGCGGCTCACGCACGAGATGAGCGCCATCACGATCGTCGGGAAGAGCACGAGGAAACCCCAGAAGATCGCCGCATGGACGCCGCCGGGCAGGAGCCGCTGGAAGAGCTTGCGCTGACCGAGGACGATCAGCGCCTCGTTGCGCACGCGCAACGGCAGGTCGTCGAACCGCTCGACCGGCTTCGCAGCCCGCACGAGCCTGACGAGAAGCAATGCCCGCCGCGTGAAGAGAGAGCCGGCGATCGCGACAGCCGCCGCGAGCGCGAGCGCGCCGGCGAGAGTCGTTATGTCGCTCGGACCTTCCTCAGCTCGGCGGTGATCGCGGGCACGACCTCGTGCAGGTTTCCGATCACGGCGTAGTCAGCGTGCGCGAAGATCGTCGCCTCGGGATCGTCGTTGATCGCGAGCAGCGCCTTCGCTCCCTTGCACCCCGCGATGTGCTGCGTGGCCCCGCTGATCCCACACGCGATGTAGAGATCCGGCGACACCTTGGTCCCGGTCTGGCCCACCTGGTCGGTGTGCGGCCTCCAACCCGCGCTCGTGACGACGCGCGAGCAGCCGACGGCACCTTCGAGCAGCTCCGCGAGCTCCTCGAGGATCGCGAAGCCCTCCGCCGAGCCGACGCCGCGTCCGCCCGAGACGACCACCTTCGCATCCGCGAGCGAGACCTTCCCGCCGGTGTCCGGCTCGACGCGCTCGACGACCCGCACCGAGTCTCCGAGCTCCGGCCGCAGCGTCTCGACGACATCGGGGCGCGCGCCCGGCGCGAACGCGAACGGCGCCGCGGTCAACAGCTTCGTCTGCGCGTGGATCCGCGCGTCCTCGAGCAGCGTGCCGCCCCAGCGGATCCGCGTCACCTCGTCGCCCCGGACGTCGGTGACGTTGGCGGCGAACGGCAGGTCGAGCCGTGCCGCCACGTGGGCGAGCACCTCGTTGCCGCGGTCCGAGCCGGGGCCGACGATGTCGCTTCCCTCCGCAGCGTCGATCAGCGCCGCGGCCCAGGCGCTCGGCGCATACGGCCCGTCGATCTCCACCGCGCGCACCTCGCCGCCGAGCGAGTGCGCGAGGGTCACAGCCTGGAGCGAGAGCTCGGCGCCGTCCGCCAGAAAGAGGAGGACGCTCATGCCACACCCAGCTTCTGCATCACCTCGACGACCGCCGGCGCCGCGTCCGCGCCGCGCCCGAGCACCTCCGCCTGCTTGCCCTGGCCCTCGGGCACAACGAGGCGCAGCTTCTCCAGCTTCGCCGGCGGACGGTTGACGGGCTTCGCGTCGACCGGCTTGCGGTTCGCGCGCAGCTTGGCCGGAACCGACGGATACCGCGGCAGGTTCAGCCCCTCCTTCACGGTCACGACGGCGGGGAGCGGAACGTCATAGACGTCGCGGCCGGCCGGCACCTCCTGCTCGCAGCGCGCGCGGCCGCCGGCGATCGTCAACCCTTTCAGCCCGGTCACGACGGGCAGGCCGAGCGCATATGCGACACGGATCCCAACCTGGAAGTTCCCTGCGTCGGCCGACTCGTTGCCGAAGACGATCAGGTCGAAGGGCTCTTCACTGCGAATCGCCTCGACGATCGCGCCCGCGGTCGCCTGCGCGTCCCACTCCTCGTCGCTCACGAGGTGGATCGCGCGGTCGGCGCCGAGCGCCATGCACTCGCGCAGCTGCTCCTCCGCCTCCCCCGGACCGAGCGTCAGCGCCACCACCTCGCCAGAATGCGCCTCAACAGCGTGCGCCTCGACGATGCGCACCGCCTCCTCGACGCCGCACTCCTCGTGCGGGGAGATCGTGAAGCCGAGATGCCGCGTCTGGATCGCCTGAGCATCGTCGGTGAGCACCATCTTCCCGCCGGTGATCGGCACCCGCTTGACGCAGCAGAGGACCCTCATGCCTTCACGCGCGCATTCTCTGGATCGAACACGGGCGTCGAGTCGTTCGTCGCGACCGTGACGGGATACTGCTCGCCGAGATACTCGACGAGGAGCTCTTCGCCGACATTCGCGTTCTCCGGTGGCAGGTACGCGAGCAGGATGTGCTTGCCGATCGACGGGCCGGCGCCGGCGCTCGTCACGTACGAGCGGCGGCCCTCGGCGTCGACGAGCGCCTTTCCCTGCTTCGACAGCACCGGCTCGCGACCGAGCATGTAGCGCTTCGTGCCGTCCCTCGAGACGTGATCGTCGACCGTGAGCGTGCAGAGCACGGCGACCGGGTCGGACTCGCGATGCTGCACGTGCGCCTCCTTGCCGATGAACTCCGGCGCCTTGACGCGACCCCATGCCATGCCGGCCTCGACGACGTCGAAGTCCGCGTCGAGCTCGAACCCGAACGCGCGGTAGCACTTTTCGAGGCGGCCCGTCGTGCCGTAGACGCCGATGCCGGCAGGAACGACGCCGTGCGGCTCGCCCGCCTCCCACACGAGATCCCAGAGCTTCGCGCCCTGCTCCATCGGCACGTAGAGCTCCCAGCCGAGCTCACCGACGTACGAGATACGCGAGGCGAGCACCGGCAGCGAGTCGATCTCGATCGTGCGGCAGCTCGCAAAGGCGAAGCCCTCGTTGGACATGTCGGCCGACGTGAGGCTCTGCAGGATGTCGCGGGCGCGCGGGCCCCACAGGCCGAGCGTGCAGTACGCCGAGGTCAGGTCGGTGATCTGCGCGCTGCCGTCGACGGGGCGGTGGTCGGCGTACCACTTCAGGTCGGCCATGCCGTGCGCGCCGCCCGTAACCACCCGGAACCGGTCGTGTCCGAGCCGCATCACCGTCAGGTCGCTCTTGAATGTGCCGCTCGGGGAGAGCACCGGCGTGTAGACGACCTTGCCGACGGCCACGTCCATCTGCCGCATCGAGACCTTCTGCACCGTCTCCAGCGCGCCCGGCCCCGTCACGTCGAAGATCGCGAACGCCGTCAGGTCGAACATCGCCGCGCGGTCTCGCATCGCAAGGTGCTCTGCGTTGATGATCGGAGACCACCAGCGCGACTCCCACTCCGCCTCGCGCCGGTTGATGCGATCGCCGTACTCGTCGAGGAGCTTCGCGTTCGACTCGTACCACTGCGGACGCTCCCAGCCGGCTGCCTCGAAGAACGCTGCGCCGAGCTCGCGTTCGCGCAGGAAGAACGGCGAGAGCCGAACGTTGCGGTTCGACTCCCACTGCTCCGAGGGATGCACGATGCCGTAGGTCTTGTTGAAGCCCTCCGCGGCGCGGTCGCGCACGTGCTTCCTCGAGCGCTGATGCTCGTAGAAGCGCGCGATGTCGGACGACTGCAGATCGATCTCCGACTCCCCGTTCGTCATCCACTCTGCAACCGCCCGGCCGACACCCGGCCCCTCCTTCACCCACACCGCCGCCGCCGACCACAGTCCCTTCACCTCCGGCGTCTCGCCGAGTAGCGGCAGGCCGTCGGGGGTCAGCGACAGGATCCCGTTGATCGCGTACTTGATGCCGACCGACTCGTCGTTCAGGACGTCCGGGATCAGCTCGAGCGCGTGCTCCATCTGGAGCGTGAAGTCCTTCTCCGTGAACGGGAACTCCGTCGGCGAAAGCGCTGCCTCCTCGTTCGACGGGATCTCCTCGGGGTCGTGCAGGATCGGCCGGTGGGCGTACGAGCCGATCTCGAGCCCGCTTCCGTCCTGGCGCTCGTACATGTTTGTGTCCATATCGCGCACGATCGGGAACTCGATCACGCCCTTCGTGTCCTTGAAGTGCGGCACCGGCCCGACGTCGATCATCTGGTGCACGGCGGGCGTGAGTGGGATCAAGGCGCCCGCCATGCGCGCGATCTTCGGGCTCCAGACACCGCAGCAGACAACGATGGTCTCCGTTGCGATGTCACCGCGCGACGTCCGGATCCCCGTGATGCGGCCGTGCTCGACGTCGATACCGAGCACCTCGGTGTTCGCGAAGACCGAAAGCGCGCCCCGCTCCTGCGCGCGCTCGCGCATGATCGTTCCCGCGCGCAAGGAGTCGACGATGCCGACACCCGGCGAATAGAAGCCGCCGACGATCACCGACTCGTCGATGTACGGGACGAGCTCCTTCACCTGCGCGGGCGTGATGATCGAGACGTCGTCGATCCCCCACGCCTTCGCCGACGACACACGCCGCTGCAACTCCTGCATCCGCTCCTCGGTGCGGGCGACCTCGATGCCGCCGCTGCAGGTGAAGACGCCCATCGCCTCGTACTGGCGCACGGAGTCGAGCGTCAGCTGCGTCATCTCCTTCGAGTGGTCGACCGGAAAGATGAAGTTCGACGCGTGTCCGGTCGAGCCGCCGGGGTTCGGCAGCGGGCCCTTGTCGAGCAGGACGAGATCGGTCCAGCCGAGCTCGGAGAGGTGGTACGCGAGGCTGTTGCCGACGATGCCCGCCCCGATCACGACGGCGCGAGCGCTGACCGGCAGCGCGGATCTATCAGTCATACCACTGATATATCACGATCAGAGGGTGACGAGCACCCTGCGCATCGCAACTTCGAACTGCTCCACGTGGCCGCGCATGGCCTTGGCCGCCTGATCGGCCTTCCCGTGCACGATGAAGTCGAGCACCGGCCGATGCTGCGAAACGGCCGACTGCAGCTCCCCGGTCTGCTCGAGCGCGAGCATCCAGATCCGCAGTGCGAGTGCGTAGTACTCCTCGAGGGTGGCCTCGAGGAAGTGATTGTGCGTGCAGCGGTAGATCGCACTGTGGATCCGCGCGTCGAGCTCGATCAGCGTGCGGTCGCTGCGGGGCTTCGAGGTCCCGAGCTCGTTCAGCAGGTCGTAGAGCACATCGATCTCGGGCTCCGTGGCGCGCTCGGCAGCAAGGCGTGCAGCTTCGGGCTCGAGCACCGCCCGGACCTCGCAGAGACGGGCGAGGTCGCGGACGTCGACCGTCGTCACGAACATCCCGCGGCGCGGATAGACCTCGACGAGCTTCTCCTGCGCCAGGCGCCGCAGCGCCTCGCGGATCGGCGTGCGCCCGATCGCGAGCTGCTCCACGAGCTCGCGCTCGTTGATCACGGACCCCGGCGCGAGCTCCAGCGAGAGGATCATCGTGCGGATCGCGTAGAACGCCCGGTCCGCCAGAGAAGCGGCCTCGCCGGCGGGCGGGGCGAGGAGGAGCGCGGAGCTCGCTCTAGCCACGGAGATATATTAGTCGTATCCTCGGCGTCGATCACTTCGGTCGACGAAAGGACCCGTGTTGGAAACGACGATGCCCTCGTCCTTGCGGATCGCTCAGGAGGCGAAGCTCCGTCCGATCACGGAGATCGCCGCAGCCGCCGGACTCGAGCCCGACGAGATCGACTCGTACGGCCGCTACAAAGCCAAGGTCTCGCTGTCCGTGCTGGAGCGGCTCGCGGGCAAGGCCGACGGGAAGCTGATCGATGTCACTGCGATCACGCCGACCAAGGCCGGCGAGGGAAAGACGACGACGTCGGTCTCGCTGACTCAGGGACTCGGGCACATCGGCAAGAACGTCGCGCTCTGCATCCGCGAGGCCTCGCTCGGGCCGGTCTTCGGGATCAAGGGCGGCGCGGCGGGCGGCGGCTACACACAGGTGGTCCCGATGGAGGACATGAACCTCCACTTCACCGGGGACATCCACGCGATCGGGGCGGCGAACAACCTGCTCGCCGCGATGCTCGAGGCGCACCTCCTGCACGGCAACAAGCTCGGCATCGACCCGCTGTCGATCAGCTGGCGCCGCTGCATGGACATCAACGACCGCTCACTGCGTGACATCGTCGTCGGCCTCGGCGGCCGCGCGAACGGCTTCACGCGCCAGACCGGATTCGACATCACTGCCGCCTCCGAGGTAATGGCGATCGCGGCCGTCGCGTCCGATCTGCAAGACCTGCGCGCGCGCCTCGGAGCGATCACCGTCGGCCAGACCTATGAGGGCGAGCCCGTTACGGCGGAGCAGCTCCGCGCGGCGGGATCGATGGCCGTGCTCCTGAAGGAGACGATCAAGCCGAACCTCGTGCAGACGCTCGAGGGGCAGCCGGCGTTCGTGCACTGCGGGCCGTTCGCGAACATCGCGCACGGAAACAACTCCGTGGTCGCCGACCGCGTGGCGCTCAAGCTCGCCGACTACGTCGTCACCGAGAGCGGGTTCGGCGCAGACATGGGGATGGAGAAGTTCTTCGACATCGTCTGCCGGCTCGGCGGACTCAGTCCCGACGCCGTCGTCCTCGTCGCGACGGTGAAGGCGCTCAAGCACCACGCGAACGATCCGGACGGAGGGCTCGACGCGATCGAGATCGGTGCTCAGAACATGGCGCGCCACCTCGGGATCGTCCGCGAGTTCGGGCTGAATGCCGTGGTGGCCGTCAACCGGTTCCCCGGCGACACCGACGAGGAGGTCGAGCTCGTCAAGCGGATCGCGCTGGAGCACGGCGCCTACGGCGCCGAGGTGAACGACGGCTTCATGCTCGGCGGGGCCGGGGGCGCCGCGCTCGCAGAAGCCGTCGTCGCCGCCGCGGACGAGAAGAAGGACTTCGACTACATGTATCCGCTCAGCGCCCCGATCGAGGACAAGATCGA
>JAICTB010000126.1 GCA_025936595.1 Thermoleophilia bacterium
GCCGAATGCAGAGAATCGAAGCTACCTCTCGACGAAGCGGGATAAGCTCGGACACCGTCTGCACCATCAGGATCTGAAGAACCTCGAATACGAACCGGAGGCCGAGTGAGCGACAGCGACGAGCAGCCCGTACAGACGTCCCCGACGACGGAGCCGGTGGTCACGCCGCCGGGCGAATCGGTCGGCGAGGACACGGACGAGTCCTCGGGCGATCCGTTCGAGGGCTGGCCGGCGGCGCAGTCGGCCGCGGTGATCGAGGACGCGCCGCAGGACGGCGCGAGCGTCGAGCACGTGCGCGGAGAGGTCGACGTTCCGGACGGCTACAGCGTGCTCGAGGGGACACCGCTCGGCCATCGCCGCTCCGTCGGCGTCGTCGTCTCGCGGTTCAACGGCGGCGTGACGAACAAGCTTCTCCAGAGCGCGCTCGAGGCTCTCGTCGAGGCGGGGGTTGCGCAGGATGCGATCACCGTGATGCCGGTTCCCGGGGCGTTCGAGTTGCCGCTCGCTGCGATGGCCCTCGCGAAGACGAGGCGCTACGCGTGCATCGTCGCGCTCGGCGCAATCGTGCGCGGGGACACGCCGCACTTCGACTACGTGGCGTCGGAGTGCGCTTCCGGCCTGCAGCTCGCGGGGATCGAGACGGGCGTTCCCGTCTCGTTCGGCGTCCTCACGGTCGACAACGTGGCGCAGGCCGATGCGCGCGTGCACAAGGCGGCCGAGGCGGTCCGCTCGGCACTCGAGATGGCCGACCTGTTCGCGCGGCTGCGGGCGAGCGCGCGTTCGTAGCTCGCCCGAGCCGCTACAATCCCGCCCGCGATGAGCAAGATCTGCGCAATCTGTGGCAAGAAGCCCGGTTTCGGCAACCACCGTTCGCACTCGATGGTCGCGACGAAGCGGCGCTTCGATCCGAACCTGCAGCGCGTCCGCGTGCTGCTCAAGGGCTCGCCCACCCGCGCGTACGTCTGCACCCGCTGCCTCAAGGGCGGCAAGGTGCAGAAGGCCGTCTGAGCAGCCGCTCAGCCCCCTCAGCCCGCTCAGCCCGCTCAGCCCCTCAGCCAGCTCGGCCCGCCTACCCCGCTCGCGCGCGCGACGCCGATCGCGGCCGCGTCCCGTTCGGCGCGGTCCCTGTGGAGCGTCTGTTGCACTCCCGCCGAACTTGGTCTGACCAAGGGACGTGTCCTGAAGGGACACGTCCGAGGGTGGGAGCCGTTCTTCGCCGACCGGGCCGGGAATCCCCTAGACTCGTCGGCGCGCTTTTGTGCGTTTTGGTCAGACCAAGGGACATGGCTCGGCGCGCCACGTCCCGCCGGCTCCCCCGAACGGGTGAGGTGCGCAACCGCACGCTGCCGGATCGGGTCTAATGGTCCGCCGTGGCGGACGAGCTGACGCTGGACCTCGAGAACGGACGACTCACGATCGCGCGGGAAGCCGTCGCCGAGATCGTCGCCGAGACGGCGCTCGGCTGCTACGGCGTCGTCGGCCTCACCGCGGGCACGCGGGTGCGGCGTATCTTCCGCCGTGAGGGAATCACCGTCGACGGGGACGTGCGCGCGCTGCGAATCGAGCTGCACGTCGTCGTCGAGCACGGCCTGAACCTCGCCGAGGTTGCGTCGACCGTCCGCTCGCAGGTCGGCTACGACGTCGAACGGCTGACCGGGCTCAAGGTCGCCTCGGTCGAGGTCGTCATCCAGCGCGTGAGGCAGAGCGCATGAGATCCACGGTCCGCGAGCTTGTGAAAGGCGCGCGCGCTGCGATCGAGACGAGCCGGCGGCGGATCGACGACCTGAACGTGTACCCGGTTCCCGACGGCGACACCGGCACGAACCTGACTCTGACCGTGCGCGCGATCGACGAGGCGCTGCACAAGGAAGGCCCCGACGATCGCGCCGGCCTCGCGAGGGAGATCTCGAGGGCCGCGCTGATGGGCGCGCGGGGGAACTCCGGCGTTATCCTCTCGCAGATCGTCCGCGGCGCCACCGACTCCCTCGCGGTGAGCGACGATCTGGCACGCGCGTTTCGTTCGGCGAGCGACGCCGCCTACCGGGCAGTGAAGAAGCCCGTCGAGGGCACGATGCTGACGGCGATTCGCTCCATGGCAGACGCGGCCGAGCACGGCGGCGATCTCGCGACGATCATCGCTCGCGGCGAGGACACCGTCGCGCGGACGCGCGAGATGCTGCCCGTGCTGAAAGAGGCGGGTGTGGTCGACGCGGGCGCCGCCGGGCTCGTCGAGATCGTTCGCGGCATCCACGCCGCGCTGACCGGCGAAGCGCTCCCGCCGGCGCAGGAGCTCGAGGAGCCGTTCCGCGTCGAGGCGGTCCACCAGGAGCTCTCGCGATTCCGGTACTGCACCGTCTTCATCGTCGAAGGCGAGACACTCGACGCGGACGAGCTCGAGACGGAGCTCGAGCAGCTCGGCGACTCGCTGCTCGTCGTCGGCGACCGGACGGCGCTCAAGGTGCACCTGCACACGGACGATCCGGGGCGCGCGCTTTCGCTCGGCGTGCAGCGGGGCACCGTCGGCGGCGTCGAGATCGCGAACATGCACGAGCAGACGGCCGAGCGTGAAGAGCGCCTTCTCCATGCCGTTGCCGACGACCTCGCCGCGTGCGCCGTCGTCGCGGTCACCACGGGCGCCGGCAACCGGGCGCTCTTCGAGAGTCTGGGCGCGATCGTCGTCGAGGGCGGGCACACGATGAACCCGTCGACGGCGGAGCTCGTTGCCGCGATCGACGCGGTGCCTGCGCGCGAGGTGATCGTGCTGCCGAACAACGGCAACGTGATCATGGCCGCCGAGCAGGCGGCCGAGCACGCGTCGAGGCTCACCCGCGTCATCCCGACGCGCTCGTTGCAAGCGGGGCTCGCGGCGCTCGTCGCATTCGATGCATCGACGGGCGCGGACGCGAACGGCGAGCCGATGCGGGAGGCCGTGGCGGCGGTCGCGACCGGCGCGGTCACGATCGCCTCCCGCGACGTGCAGTTGAACGGCGTCTCGGTGCAGAAGGGCAAGTGGCTCGGGCTCGCCGACGGCGAGCCCGTCGCCGGCGGCGAGAGCTTCGAAGAGGTCGCGCGCGCCGTGCTCGAGCGCCTGCTCGCGGAGCCGCGGGGCGTCCTCACATTCCTCACGGGCGACGAGCCGCCGGCGCTCGAGGCGCTGCTTGCGGAGCTGCACGGTTCCCATCCCGAGCTCGAGCTCGACGTGCACGACGGCGGGCAGCCGCACTACCCGTTGCTCCTGGCGGCGGAATGACGATCGCGTTGTGGCCCGGCCTCGGCGGCGACGCCGCTGCGTTCTGCGAGATCGGACCCGTGCTCGCCGCCCGCGGCTATCCCGCCACCGCCGTCGACCCGCGCTACGGGCGGCGCGACGACTGGTCGCTGGCGGCGCTCGGCTCGGAGCTCGCAGGGACCGGAGCCGACATCTACGCCGGACATTCGTGGGGCGGCGCCGTCGCCGTCGAGGCTGCGTCGATCCGGCCGCCGCGCGCGCTCGTGCTGCTGGACGGCGGCCACATCGGGCAGCCCGACTTCGTCGCGTTCGGTGGAAACCCGGATCCGGAGCTCGCCGTCCAAGAGGTGCGCGCGCAACACGACGACTTCCGCTGGCCGACGTGGGAGGCATACCTCGCCTTCGTGCGCGAGCAGACGCCGCGCTGGAGCGACGAGCTCGAGCAAGCGGCCAGATCGGGGATGCGCGTCGTCGACGGCGAGATTCTGCCGCCCTTCGACGGGGCCGAGCTCGAGCGCATCCTGCGCGCCTACCACGCCTACGACCCGAACCTCTTGCTTCCGGCTCTGCCGCACTCGACGGCCGTGCTGCTCGTCGTCGCGCACGGCGACGAGTTCGACTCGGAGCGCGAGCGCTTCGTCGAGCGGTTCCGGCAGCTCGTGCCCGCCGCCGACGTCGAGCAGGTCGACTCGGGCCACGACGTCGTCTGGGGCGTCGGCCCGCCGCTCGGTGATCTCATCGCCGACTGGCTCTCCCGTAGGCTGGGCGAATGACGGCTCCCGTCCGGGTTGTCCTCGTGGAGGACAACGACACCTTCCGGCAGACGCTCGAGCTGCTCTTCGACCTGCGCGAGGAGATCGACGTGATCGCCAGCGTCGCCACCGGGGACGAGGCGCCCGCCGTGTGCGCCGGGCTCGCGCCGGACGTCGTCCTGATGGACTACCGCATGCCTGGCCTGAACGGCGCCGAGGCGACGCGCGCCGTGCTCGCCGCCTGTCCGACGGCCAACATCGTCTGCCTGAGCGCGTCGGTGACTGCGCAGGAAGTGGAGGAAGTGAAAGCCGCCGGCGCCGTCGCGTGCGTGACAAAGGACCAGGACTTCGACCGTTTGATCGCGACGGTGTGCGAGGCTGCGGACCGGTGACGCTGACGGCCGAGAACACGGCCGTCGTTCTCGACTCGACCGCCGACTTTCCCGAAGCGCAGCAGCGGTTCCCGAACCTTCGCATCGTTCCCCTCTACGTCCGCTTCGGCGACGAGAGCTTCGAGGACTACGTCGAGATGACGCCCGACCGCTTCTACGAGCGGCTGCGCACGGCGTCCGAGCTCCCGACAACGTCGCAGCCGACTCCCGCCGACTTCCTTGCGGTCTACGAAGAGCTCGCGCCGAGCTACGAGCACATCCTCTCGCTGCAGATCTCCTCGACGCTCTCCGGCACGTTCGCGAGCGCGCAGACGGCGGCCGAGCTGCTCGGCGGCGGCCAGGTGCGCGTAATCGACACGCGCACCGTCTCCGCCTCGATCGCGCTGCTGGCGCTCGGCGTGCAGCGCCGGCTCGAGCGCGGAACGACGAACGAGGAGATCGACGCGTTCGTCGAGCGCTACCGGCGCAGGCACATGTTGCTCTTCACGGTGAACACGCTCGACTACCTCGCCAAGGGCGGGCGCATCGGGCGCGCGGCAGCGCTCGCCGGAAACCTGCTGAACGTGAAGCCGATCCTGACGATCCGCGACGGCGAGGTCGTGCCGCTGAAGCGCGTGCGCGGCAACGCGAAGGCGTTCGCCGAGTTTCGCGAGCTGTTCGAGTCGACGTCGACCGACTCGCCGGCGCTCAAGGTGGGCATCGCGCACGCCGCCGCGCCGGAGCGTCTCGAGGCCTTGCGCACCCTCGTCGAGCATGTTCGCCCGCACGCGCAGATCGAGATCGCGACGACGCTCGGAGCGGTCGTCGGCACCCATGCCGGGCCGGGCACCGTCGGCTTCTTCTGGTTCGAGGACGAATGACGTCCGGTCCGCGTCGTACGCTCGGTCCAGGTGGCGACGATGACCCGCATGCACACGGGTTTCCCAGGTGTGGTCCAGCATGACTGGCCGCGGCCGCGCGGCTGGTCACCGCCCCAGCGGCTCGACACGCTGGCAGTCGCGACGCTGCCCGGCGTCGGCGCCACGATGGCGAAGCGCCTGCGCGGCTTCGGGATCCAGACGGTGCGCAACCTCCTCTTTCACGCGCCGCGGCGGTACGAGAGCGCTGTCGACCAGGTTGCGATCGCGAAGGTCGGGCTCGCCGAAGGCGAAGTCGCGATCGAGGGTCGAATAGTCAGCGCTCGCGCGCGGCCGCTGCGAGGGCGGCGAACACTCGTGACGGCGACCGTGCGCGACGGCAGCGGCGGCCAGGTCAGCGCGTCGTTTTTCAACCAGCCGTGGCTCGCCGAGAAGCTCCAGCCCGGCACCGTCGTCCGCCTGCGCGGAAAGCTCGGACGCTACGGCTTCGACGTGAAGAACTACGACATCGGCGAGGCGAAGCGCACAGCGGACTACGCGCCCGTCTACCCGGCCGGCGAGGCGATCCAGTCCGCGCGCCTGCGCGAGCTCGTCCGCACGGCGCTCGCGCTGCACGCAGCAGACCTCCACGACCCGCTCCCAGCAGAGCTCGAGCTGCCGCTGCGCCGCGACGCACTCGCGGCGATCCATTTCCCCGCCGACGACCGGCAGGCGGAGGAGGCGCGCAAACGGCTCGCGCTCGACGAGCTCGTCGCGCTGCAGCTCGTCGTCCAGCGCCTGCGGGAGACGGACGCCGTCGCGCTTGCGCTGCCGCCGCCGGGCGCGCTGATCGAGCGCTACCGCGGTGTCCTGCCGTTCACGCTCACCGAGCACCAGGAGCACGCGATCGCAGAGATCGACGCCGACCTGCGAGAGACCACGCCGATGCAGCGGCTTCTCCAGGGCGACGTCGGCTCGGGCAAGACGGTGGTTGCGCTGTACGCGCTGCTGCGCGCGGTGGAGGACGGCCGCCAGGGCGCGCTGATGGCGCCGACCGAGACGCTCGCCGAGCAGCATTTCCTGACGCTCGAGCCGCTCTGTGCCCAGCTCGGCGTGCGCTGCGTGCTGCTCACCGGCTCGGGCGGCGGCAAGCGCATCCGCGAGGAGATCGCGAACGGGGTCGCGCAGATCGCCGTCGGCACGCACGCGCTGATCCAGCGCGACGTCGAGTTCGTGGATCTCGCCGTGGCGGTCGTCGACGAGCAGCACCGCTTCGGCGTCGAGCAGCGCAAGGCGCTCGCCGAGGGCCGTTCGCCGCACGTGCTGCACA